>JBDKRF010000234.1:0-5390 GCA_039683525.1 Clostridiaceae bacterium | reverse complement strand
AGCGGACGACCTGCTCGATTCGCAGGCCGGGGAAGCCGCGCTGCGCGCGCATGTTCCGCAGGCGGAAATCCATCTATTGCCGGGCGTGGGGCACATGATCCTGAATCCTTCCGTCTGGATGCTTCCCTTCCTTGCCGATAACGAGTGACGCATAAAAAGAACCGCCGGAAAATCCGGCGGTTCTTTGCGTTGCGCAGCGAATGTTACAACAGCTTCTTTCGCTTAAAGAAGATGAAGCTCACGATCACGACAACCACGCTGAGCACGATCACGGCGGGATACCCGAACCGGCTCGTCAGTTCCGGCATATACTTAAAGTTCATGCCGTACCAGCCGACGAGCAGCGTCAGCGGCATGAAAACCGTGGTCACCACGGTAAACACCTTCATAATTCGGTTCGCGTTGTAATCCAGCGCCGCCATATACGCCTCGCGAACCTGCACGAGACTGTCCCGCAGAAGCTGGGCGTTTGCGGAAAGGCGGGCAATCTTATCCCGCATCGCCCGAAAATAGTGCAGCCGGTGCTCGGAAAAGAGATCCGCCTCGTTTTCCACCATTGCGTCGAAGATATCCAGCAGCTGCTCGTAATAGTTCCGGATGATCAGGAGCCTGCGCCGCAGCGAGAGAATCTCGCCGTTAAAATGCTTCCCGGTTTCGCCGGTCTCAATCATACCCTCCATCATTGCAATCTGATTGTCGTAGCTTTCCAGATCGCTTCCGTCGTCGGCCAGCAGCAGTTCAAAAAACATGCAGATCAGGCGCTCGATCGACGCGGACTTCGGATTTACGCGGCGCGCTGCCTCTTCAAACGCCTGCGGGATGCTCTCGTCATCGTCCTTGATCGAAACGAGCAGCAGTAAATTTTTACGGACGATCAAGCCGACACGGTCGCGCGCGCCGTAGACATTTGCCACGTCCCGGAGGGAAACGACGCAAAACAGATGCCCGTCCGTCACGTCTATGGTCGAGCGAAACCGCGTATCCGGCCGTTCCGCTTCCTCCATCACGGCGGAGGCAAAGTTAAAGCGGGCGGCGAAGACCTCCCGGAATTCGGCCAGCGTAATTACACCCGCCGTCAGGCAGTTTTCGTCGATCTCCGATAAAGAAACCGGCTTGCATGCTTCCGAAAACGAATACAGCATGGATGCCCACTCCCCCTATATTCCCGTTTCTGATAGAACGATGATATGCTTTTCCGGCGCCGCGGTCAAGCGGCGTTGCGCAAACGCAGCCGGAAGGCGTATAATAAGCTGATTCTGATAGGACACGGAGAATGGTATTTCATGGCACATATCGACGACGCAAAGCGAATCCACCTGATCGGCATCGGCGGCTGCAGCATGAACGGCCTCGCGCTGATTCTAAAGTCGCAGGGGCATAGGATTACCGGTTCCGACCGCGAGCGCACGCAGTTTACGGACGCGCTCGATCACGAGGGGATCCGGTATACCATCGGCCATACGGGAGAGCTGCTCGGCGACGCGGAGCTAGTCATCTATTCCGCCGCCATCAAGCCGGACAATCCCGAGCGTGTGCTCGCGCGCGAAAAAGGCATTCCCGAACTGGAGCGCAGCGTCGCGCTCGGCCAGATCAGCGAGCGTTTCCCGGAGGTGGTCGCCATTGCGGGCTGCCACGGAAAAACCACCATCACCTCCATGCTCGCAATCATCAACGATCGCGCCAAAATGGACGCGACCATCCATGTTGGCGGCTATGTGGAGTTTCTCGCGGGCGGCGTGCACGTTGGCAAGCGGGATGTGTTTGTGACCGAGGCATGCGAATATGTGGAGAGCTTTCTGACGCTGAAACCCACCATAGCGCTCATCAGCAACATTGACGACGATCATCTCGATTATTATGAGAATATCGACGCGATCTATGCCGCGTTTGAAAAATTCCTTGCGCTCCTGCCGGAAAACGGCGTATTTGTCGCTTGTGTGGACGATTTCCGCGTCCGCGCGCTGGCAGCCAAGTCCGCGCGCACCGTCGTATCCTACGGGCTGACCGGCGGCGACTATACCGCGGCCGACATAGAATTCGACGCGCTTGGCAACGCAGGGTTCGACGTTCTGCGCCGCGGCGAGACGTTGGGCAAGGTACAGCTCAGCGTGCCCGGCATGCACAACATCGTCAATGCGCTCGGCGCAATCGCCGTTTCGGATCGACTTCGCGTGCCGTTTGCCACGATTGCGCAGGCGCTGCACGCGTTCCGGAACACACGCCGCCGTTTCGAGTACTATGGCGAGCGAAACGGGGTCAAGGTGTTTCACGACTATGGCCATCATCCCAGCGAAATCCGCGCGACGCTGGATGCCGCAAAGCGCGTTCCGCACAAAAAGCTCTACTGCGTGTTCCAGTGCAACAGCTATACGCGCGCGCGAACGCTGTTTTGCAGCAACGTCACTTGCTTTTCGGATGCGGACTGCGTGCTCGTTCCGGATATCTATCCCGGCCGCGAAAAGGATACCGGCATCGTCCACGCGCGGGACATGGTTGCCGCAATCAACGAAACGAGCCGAAACGCCGTTTATCTTCCGACATTTGAAGAAATTCGCCTCTACCTCGACGCGCACGCCGGGGAGGGCGACCTCGTGGTCACCGTCGGTTCGGGGGACGTTTACCGTCAGACCAAAAAGCTGCTCTGATCAACTCCACGCCTACAGGGGGTAAGCGACATGCCGTCTATCTTTGAAGCGCTGAAGGATTACCTGCCGGACAAAAGTATCCTCGACCAGCGCCCGCCGTTTGACGAAGACCTCTCCAAGCCGTTGTTTCACAAAGGAAACGCCGTCGGCTGTATTACCCTGCATGGTATTGGCGGAACGCCCGCGAACATCCGCATCGTTGCGGACGCGCTGATCGAAAAGGGCTATACCGTCGTCTCCCCCGTGATCCCGGGTCACGGCGAAACCGTCCGCGCGCAAAACGCGTCCACGGGCAAGCAGTGGCTGGACGAAATCCGCGCGGCATATCAAACGCTCCAAAACGAGGGCTGCGAGCAAATCTACGCGCTCGGGCTTTCGCTCGGCGGCATCCTCTGCGGCCTGCTCGCGGAGGAGCAGCATCTGGACGGGCTTGTGCTGATCTGCACGCCGATTAAAATGAAGCGCTACCTTCGCATCGCAAAGGCGCTCAGCCCGATCCTGCCCGTCGTCGGTTATCCGGAAGGGCGCGGCGGCAAACCCGTTTGGGGCGATAACCTCTACGCGCAGATGTACGGCGGGCTCTCGACGCGAAAACTCGTCGATTTAAGCCGACTTGCGCGAACGCTGAAAAAGAACCTTGCCAGAATCGATTGCCCGACGCTGCTCGTCGCCGCCGCACAGGACGATAAGGTGGATCCCGCGAGCATCGAAATCTTCTGCTCCGGCGCAATCAACGCGCCCAGTGTCGATCTTTCCGAGTTCGAGCATTCGCCGCACGGCTGCACCTATGGGCCGGAGAAAGAGCTTGTTGCCGCGCGCTGCGCGGAATTCGTGGCCAGTTTGGTTGACAAGCATACGGCCGCTTCGGTATAATTCCACTTGCCGCGCGGTGTTGAGCGCCGCAATTGCATACCTGTTTCCGTAGCTCAGCAGGATAGAGCGTCCGCCTCCTAAGCGGAAGGCCGGGAGTTCGAATCTCCCCGGGAACGCCAAGGAAAAAACCACCGAACAGGTGGTTTTTGCTTTTGCTGATTGTGCTGATCTCCTGTTGTTTATTTTGGGGAAAAGAAAACACCATCCGGAGGGATGGTGCTTGAGGTTGCGACTAGATAATATTAGTTATGCTATTCAACCGATATGACCTGGCAGGTTCTTATACTTTTCAATCCTTCTCCTAATTGCTTCGGCACCTCCTTCCATGATATCGAGAACATCTCTCGATATCGTGCACGAGTCAATTGCGCCGACATTGTTTAGGTATCCGTATTGACCATTAAAGCGAAGAACGGAGATATTCTCAGCATCACAAATGACAGGTATATTAGCGTTGTGCGTGGAAATGATTACTTGACGTTTAGTTTTAGCTTTTCGAAATGCCTGCACTAGCGTATTGTAAATATAGCTGTTATCTAAATCATCTTCAGGTTGATCCATCAAGAGAGGGCGACTATCCCCTAAGGCGTCGCCTGCATTCAGGATAATTAAAAGTAAAGCAACGGCGTTTTGTCCCATAGATAATTTTGAGTTGTCCTCAAATCGTTCAGAATGAACCGTGCCTGAGTTAATATTATATTCCATGCGCAAACCATCTTCGACAAATATTTCAATGTGCCGTTCTTGAATCTGGCAACGGATATTTTCTAAATCTTGTATGGTCGCACTTAATTTATATGCATCGATGATTGCTTGAAATTGCCGATCAAGTAACATTAAAAAGAAATCAAACGAGTGGGATGTCTCACTGATACCATAGACTTTTTCTAATGTTCTTATCACACAAAGGTGCGACTCGTAGCTTGCCTTGTATATGGGGCACACTCTATCAGCGAGATGAGAAATTTCATTGCGCCAATTACTATTACTTAGTTTACTCGCCAAAGCGAGCTTTACTTTACCACGTAAAACGCTATTAAGATTCGATATCATCTCAGCTCGTTTGTCTCGTAACGCATTTCGTTTAGTGTTGATTTGCGTGAGTATGCCAGATATTTTTACTACTAAATCTTCATCCTGAATGTAATCAATGAATGATTTCCCAGATTCGCTACGGGCTTTTTCTGAATCAAAAAGAATGCCTCGCAACTGTTCTTCAAAGTATGCTAGTTGATTAACAAGCTTATCATACTCGATTGGATCTTTCCAACGTAGAAAACCATCAACAATTTCAATAATTCGGTTTGGATTCACGCTATATTCATATAGTCTGCGTTGTTGGTATCCAGCTGCAAGGAACTCTTTTATAGCAGGCGCAAATCCATTTTTACTACTACACTTTATGAATTTCGGCGATGTAGCATTTCTTGAGTATATTTGAATCTTTGGCATATATATTTTTTTACTTGAATATGAATCAGTTTCAGTATTAGGTTCGATGAAAATTGCATAGATACTATCCGAGCAACTCAGATACAGTATGGCAGAACAGAATTTTTCGTGGAGGTTGGCTTTCGTATCCTCAGCCAAGTTGTTTGGAGCAACAATACTCTGTATGATCTCAAGCAAAGTTGTTTTACCAGTTCCCCTTGAACCAATTATGCAATTCAACTCAGGACTAAAGTGGAATACAGTGATCTGCCCCCGATTTATGGTCCAGGAGCAATGTTAGTAAACTCGGAATTTGAGGTGTCCCCCAAATCGTAGTCCAGCTTGAATGAGAAAAAATCGATGTTTAGACGGCCTCAGAGCCCGTTTTCCGAGCAAATTCGGCCGGCGTGAGGTATGTTAGTGCGCTGTGCGGACGGAACT
>JBDKRF010000233.1:0-4940 GCA_039683525.1 Clostridiaceae bacterium | reverse complement strand
TCTTCGGTCAGTGTAACCACGGCGTCGGCGCCGGGATGACGCATCACCTCACGGGTTGTGACCTTCCCGTTCGGCAGGCGTACCTGATCGCGAAACAGATGCACGATCTTTCCGTGAAAAATCTCCTCCGATGAGACCTGCACTTCCGTGAGCTCTGAGTCCTGAAACTGCATGTTCCTTCTCCGTTCGAACGTATCTTTTTCGTGATTGTACCACATGTTACCCAAAAAGCATACACGGCTCTCTCTCAATGTTACGTGCCCGTTGCGTACCAGCACGTAATATCATATAATGATAATGATTTCAATTATTTACATAATACTATCCAATTGTGCGATAAAGGATGGCTCTGGATGCGGATCGGATATGCTTGCCTCGCCGTCGCGCTCGAAGGCGCGCAGCTGAAAACTTGCACCCACAAGAACGCCGTTCCTGAGCGTTTGCTTTCGCTTACAGATGAAAATCTTTCCGCGATGGAATGCATGATTGACTACAACATCGAAAACGGAATCCGGATGTACCGCATCAGCTCCGATCTCGTCCCGTTCGGCTCCAGCATAGCCTCCGCTCTTCCCTGGGATACCATCTATGCCGAGAAGCTGGACCGCATCGCGAAAAAGATTAGCATAAGCAATATGCGCGTCTCCATGCATCCCGGTCAGTACACCGTGTTGAATTCGCCGGATACTTCGGTGGTCGGCCGCTCAATCGACGATTTACGCTATCACGCGCGGCTGCTCGACGCGCTGCACCTCGACGGAACGCATAAAATCATCCTCCATGTCGGCGGAAAGTACGGCGATACCCCGGCAGCACTCGCCCGCTTCGCCGATATGTTTCGCGATTTAGACGCGAACATCCAACGTCGCCTGATTCTGGAAAACGACGGCAGCATCTACCGCATCGACGAAGTGCTGGAACTGTGCCACCGCATTGGCGTCCCCACGGTCTACGACAATCTGCATAACGCGATCAACCCCGCGGACGTGACGAAGAGCGACGCATACTGGATCGCACTCTGCCGCGAAACCTGGCGGCAAGCGGACGGCGATCAAAAGACGCACTACTCCCAGCAGAATCCGCAAAAGATGCGCGGCGCACACACGGACACCATCGCAATCGATGCGTTTTTGGACTATTGTCACCGTCTTTCGGATCAAAAACCGGATATCATGTTAGAAGTAAAAGATAAGAACCGCTCCGCGATCAAGTGCATACTCTGCACCTCGCCCGCCAACCAGCATCTGCTCGAAACCGAGTGGGGCAGGTACAAATACAGTGTTCTGGAGCGGTCCCCTGCGGACTATCAGGCGCTTAGAACGCTGCTGAAGGACAAAACAGGCGATCACGCAGTCGCGTTCTACCAAACCGTTGAGCGCGCGCTGGCATTGCCGGAGGACAAAGGCCGCGCCGTCAACGCTCTGGAGCACGTTTGGGGCTATTGCTCTGATCTGGCAACCCCCGCGGAGACGAGAAGCTACCAGACCTTGCGGGATGATTACCTGCGGGGAACGGCATCTTTGGAAAAGGTCAAGCATCTGCTCTACCGGCTGTCCCTCAAGTATCGGCAGAACTATCTGCTTGGTTCCTATTACTTCACACTATAAAAATAACAAAAGGAGGCTCCTCATATGGAATCGCGCACTGTTTCAAAATGGTTCAAGTGGGTCATGCTCGTGGCGTTGATTGCGATGCTGACCGTCAACGCGCTCTCTTCGATCCTACCGATCAACGGGGTAACGCCCAAAGAGGTCTCCGATCGATATCCCAATCTGTTTGTTCCCGCGCCGCTGACCTTCGCGATCTGGGGCGTGATCTACATCCTCGTCATCGCCTACACGCTCTATCAGTTCGGCGTGTTTCGCCGCCGCGGTGAACAGGTCAACGCGACGCTCCTCAACCGCACGGCGATCGTATTCACCGTATCCAGCGTGCTTAACCTCAGCTGGGTCATCGCGTGGCATTACGGGCTCCTGACCGTCTCCTTCCTACTTCTGGTGCTGTTTGTACTTACGATGATCGACATGCGCCTGATCATCCACGCACAGGAACCGCTCTCAACCAAAGAGAAGTGGCTGGTTCGCCTGCCGTTCTCGGTCTATTTCGGCTGGGTTACCATCGCCACCATTGCGGGAGCCGTCGCGCTGCTGGTAGGTAACGGCTTTGGCGGGCTGGGACTGAGCGAAGCGGTCTGGACGATCATCATCCTGATCGTCGGCGCCGCAATCGGGATTGCGACCGCGCTGCGGTTTCGCGATATTCCGTATCTGCTGGTGTTTGTTTGGGCATATACTAACATCCTGTCCAATCACCTCTCTCCTGCTGGATTTGCGGGAAAATACACCGGCGTCATCGCGACGCTTGCGCTCACGCTTGCCGCGTTTGTCGCGGTGATCGTCGTCCTGATCGTAAAACAGGCGAAGACCGCAAAAAAATAAGTAATTGGCGGATACCATTCGCAAAGCAAGCGAAGGCTATAATAAAATTAAAATAAATAGCGGATACCATTCAAAAAGCAAGCGAAGGCTGTAATAAAATAATTATTATTGGCGGGTACTATGATCCAACACCAGAATCACTATGACGCAATCATCATCGGCGGCGGGCTCTCCGGCTTAACAGCGGCGAGCCTGCTCGCCAAAAAAGGGCTCCATGTCGCTGTCGTTGACAAGAGCGACCAACCCGGCGGCTCCTGCGGTATCTTCCGGCGCGGAGAAACCACCTTTGACCAGGGTTCTGCCATGCTGTACGGCTTTGGCGAGCGCGGGTTTAATGCGCACCGGTTTGTGTTCAACTGTCTCGAAGAACCGATCGACATGCTCAAGCACGATTTGCTCTACATCGTGCAATACAACGGTCAGCGGATTCGTTTCTTTGCGGATGTCGATCAGTTTGCGGAAGAACTTGCGCGTGTGTTTCCTTCGCAAAAGGAGCAGATTCGGCGCTTCTACCGCGATATGTCGAAGCTCTATCAGCACATCATGGTCGAATCTCCGAGCTACACCACGGCGGATGAAACCGACCCGAAGGACGGCCTGCGCGGCATCCTTAAGCATCCTGTTTCCTATTTGAAATTCTTAAGTTATCTCAACAGGAGCGCAAAGTCGCTCTTGCAGCAGTATTTTACCGACCCCGAAATCTTTCATTTTTTTGATAAGCTCACCTCGACTTACTGTTATGCTACGGTAGAGGAGGCGCCAGCCGTACTCGCCGCCGTCATGTTTGTGGACAACCACACGGGCGGAAGCTGGTATCCCGCGGGCTCCACGCTGTTTTTGCCCGGCAAGCTCGAAAAAGCGATCGAAGAGCACGGTGGAGATATGCTGCTGAATCGAGAGGTCGTGCGAATCCTGTTTGACGCGGAGAAACCCTCCGGCGTACTGCTGGACGACGGCACCACGCTGACGGCGGACGAGCTCGTCTACTCCGGCACGGTTTGGAATCTCTACAGCAAGTTGCTGGACGAATCTCATACCACGGCGGAAAAACGCGCCTGGGCAAAGAGCCTCGTGCCGACGTATCCGAGCGTTGTGCTGTATGCTGAGGTGGATCGCGCGGTGATTCCCGAAGGCACCGCACCAGTGGAGATGCTGGTCGGCAACCCGGAACACATCGACGAAAGCGAAGTCACGGCGTATCTCTTCAGCATCGACGACCGCTCTCTTTGCGCTGAAGACCGGCACGCGGTGATGGCGATCGGGCCTACGTTCCAGAATTGGGCAAACGCGGACGATGCGACATACCCAATCATGAAGGCTGCGGAGCAGGCGCGGTTGATCTCCGTTCTGGAGCGGCGCTTCCCCGGCTTCTCCGATGCGGTGCATTACGCGGAGGTCGCAACCCCGCGAACGATTGAGCGCTACACGATGAAAAACGGCGGCGCAGTGGCAGGGCCCAAGCAGATGCTGGGGCAGCATATGTTCCGCCGTCTGCACACGAAGAGCAAGTGGGATAATCTCTTCTATTGCGGCGAATCCACCGTGATGGGTACCGGAACCCCAACTGTCACCACGAGCGGACTTTCTGCCGCAAACGCGATCCTCAAGAAACGCGGGCTTGCGCCGTTTGTTTATGATCCTGATCAGAAGAACTATGTGCGGCAGCTTCCGGTTCCGTTTACGGCGGATCTGCTGTATGCGGACGAACCGGAACCCGCAAAGAGCCTCATGCGTGCCGCCATGCGCTGCCATTTCTGCGAGCATCCGGCCTGCTGCGGGCGGGACGGCGCGGATATCCCCGGCATTCTGCGCCGCGTCGCGGTCGGCAACATCGTCGGCGCAAAAAAGCGCCTTGCCGCGCACCCGGTGGACGATGCAACATTGGCTAAATATGAATCCGACTGCATCCGTATCAGTGAAGGGAGCAGTGCGGTTACGATTTCGCGTATCATCAGCGCGTTAAGGGAGGGAACGATATGAGCAAAATGGTTGATGTCCTCGTTGTTGGCGGTGGGGTCGCCGGATTGACCGCGGCGGCCTATTGCACGAAAAGCGGGCTTTCCACACTGGTCTGTGAACGCGGGCAAAAAGTAGGCGGTCTGGTCGGCAGTTTCCTATACAACGGCTTTACCTTTGACGCAGGCATCCGCGCGTTGGAAGACTCCGGCGTGATTACGCCCATGCTTCGCTCCCTCGGGGTTTCGCTCGATCTGGTCAAAAACCCGGTCTCGATTGGCATTGCGGATCGCAAAGTCCGGCTACAGGGCGAAAAAAGCCTCGCGGAGTATGCGGACCTGTTTCGCTCGTTCTTCCCCGAGGAGAGTGCAGCCATCGACGCCATCATCTTGGAGATCGTCAAGGTCATGCGGTATATGGACGTGCTGTACGGCATCGAAAACCCGCTCTTTCTGGAAGGCGAGCTCAAAGACCCGCAGTATTTGACGAAGACGCTGCTGCCATGGCTCTTGAAATACACCATCAACATCAAAAAAGCGAGCAAGC
>JBDKRF010000232.1:0-8276 GCA_039683525.1 Clostridiaceae bacterium | reverse complement strand
CCTGCAGCAGAAGGCGTAATGGAGGAACTCTATGGAAATCATTGAGACTCCGGCGGGTGATGTGACCCGCAACTGTAAGAACTACGCGACAGATGGCGGCGATCGGCTGGTGATTGGCGGTACTCTGGAAATTCTGGATACCGCCACCGTCATCGGTTTGCAATCAGGATATGCATCGACGGATCAGGCTGGTAGCGTCTATCAGTCTTCAAATCAGGCGGAAAGTGCCGCAACGACCATCGCTGATCTCAAGAGCGATTTCAACGCCCTTCTCCTTAAGCTGAAGGACGCCGGAATCATGGCCGCGGATGAAGTGGGTTCGTCCTGAAGATGATCACGCTACTGGATAAAGTCAAGGCGAACCTGATCCTCGAACATGACGCCGATGATGAACTGCTCCAGCGGCTGATCGATGCCGCCGTCGCATATGCGGAGAGCTACCAGCATCTGACTGCCGGAACCTACGAAGCAGCGGCTATGCCGCCGACGACCGAGCAGGCTGTGATCATGCTCGCTTCCCATCTCTACGAGAGTCGGGATGGTAGCACGGGCGGATTCTTCGCGGACAATGTGCAGGCGGGTCAGCAGACGTGGGCTGTTGTAAACACGCTTTTGCGTTTTGATCGGGATTGGAAATTATAACATGAGCTTCGGTAAAATGAGCACGTTTATTTCTATTGCGGAAGTGGTGGTTACCAAGGACGCTGAAGGGTTCGCGACAAAGACGGACAATATTCTCGCTTCCGTCCACGTCTATCGGGAAGGGCGGCATGGTTCTCAGAAATGGGTCAACCGTGCCGCCTTTTCAGAGGCAACAGATCTGTTCATGCTTCGCGTCATCCCTGGCCTGACTGTAACCACAGCGCATGTGATCCTTTGCGGGGATGATCGTTTCGAAATCACGTCGGTCGAGGATGTGAAGGGTAGAGGCATGTATCTGGAAGTGCTCGCAAAGAAGGTGACGGCGGATGGCTAAAGTAAAAATCGAAATGCCGACCAAGCTGCTCGACCAACTCGCTGGCATGGGAAACGCGCTCGATGCGGCGATTCCAAAAGCACTCGCGGCAGGCGGCAAGGTTGTGCTGGACAAGATGAAATCGAACCTCCGTGCGGCAATCGGGCGTGGCACTAAGGTCAAATCCCGCTCGACCGGTAAACTCGCCGCATCGCTAGGTGTGTCACCCGCGAAATTGGATCGCGACAATAACCTCGACGTAAAAGTCGGGTTCTCAGAAGGACGCGGCGAAGTGAGCAACGCAATGCTCGCGAACCTGCTTGAATACGGGAAGCACGGCCAGCCGCCGAAGCCGTTTCTGAAGCGGACAAAATCGTCGAGCCGGAAACCGTGCATTGAAGCGATGCAGGCGATTTTGAAGGAGGAACTGGATATCCCGTGAGTATGTTAGAAGAACTGAATACGATTGTCACGAGCGCCGGCCTCCCTGTGGAAACCGGCGTTTTCTCCAAGGCTGCACCGGATGCGTATGTCGTGATTACACCGATCTCGGAGCATTTCGAGCTATTTGCGGATAATGCACCCGGCATGAACATCGAAGAAGCGCGGCTGTCGCTCTTTTCGATGGGGAATTACGTTATGAAAAAAAACCTACTCGTGCGCATGCTCCTATCGGCAGGGTTTCTGGTGACGGAACGGCGGTATATCGGGCTGGAAGAGGACACGGGCTATCACCACTTTGCCATCGACGTGGCGAAGGAATATATGGAGGATGATTAGATGGCAACCATCGGATTGGATAAACTGTATTACGCGAAAATCACCGAAGGAACAAACGGCGACGAAACCTATGCAGCGCCTGTTTCGCTCGCCAAGGCGATGTCTGCGGAGCTTAAGATCGATATCAACGAAGCGACGCTCTACGCCGACGATGGTGCCGCCGAGGTGGTCAAAGAGTTCAAGAGCGGTACGCTGACGCTGGGAATCGATAACATCGGCGCGGCGGTCGCGAGCGATCTCACCGGCTCACAGATCGACGATAACAAAGTTCTGGTATCGCAGAGCGAGAATGGCGGTCAACCGGTCGCGATCGGTTTCCGCGCAAAGAAGAGCAACGGCAGGTTTCGATACTTCTGGCTCTACCGGGTTGTGTTCGGCATCCCGGCGACGAACCTGCAGACCAAGGGTGACAACATCACGTTTTCGACCCCGTCGATTGAGGGAACAATCATCCGCCGTAATAAGCTGGACGGTCAGGGAAAACACCCTTGGAAGGCTGAGGTCAACGAGGATGATACCAGCGTATTGGCAGCGACGATCTCGGGTTGGTACACGCAGGTCTACGAGCCGACGTTCACGGCGGAGGGTTAAGTATATGGAAAACGATAGAGCCGCAATGATCCGGATCGGCAACCGGGAGTATGAAATGCTCCTGACCACCCGCGCAACTAAGGAGATCGCGAAGCGTTATGGCGGGTTGGAGCATTTGGGCGACAAGCTTTTGAAAGCGGAGAACTTCGAGCTGGCGCTTGACGAGGTCGTTTGGCTGATCACGTTGCTCGCGAATCAGAGCACGCTCGTGCATAACCTGCTCGAGCCGGAAAGCAAACGTGAGCTTTTAACCGAGGAAGCGGTTGAGCTGCTCACCACACCGCTTGATCTCTCCGGTTACAAGACCGCGATCATGGAAGCGATGGTCAAGGGAACCAAACGCTATGTCGAAAGCGAGGAAGAACCCTCAAAAAACGCATCGGTCGGGCAAACGACGAAGAGCTGTTTGCCCGACTGATCTTCTATGGAGTGACGCTGCTGGGAAGATCGGAGCGCGAGGTCTGGCTCATGCCGCTTGGTGCTCTGCTCGACCAGTGGGAGGTGTATAAGCAATTCCAAGGAATTGTCAAACCAGTCATGGAGTGCTATATTGATAACGTTATTCCGCAAGGAGCATAAATTGTTTCAGGAGCATTCGTATGGTCTACACACCACTGACAAAGAGAGCAATTCTGTTTGCATTTGACGCGCATCGTGGACAGTATGATAAATCGGGGTTGCCGTATATCACCCATCCGTTACACGTTGCGGAATCCATGGAGTCTGAGGACGAATGTGTGGTCGCGCTGCTGCATGATGTTTTGGAAGATACGGATATTACGATAGAAGACCTGACCCGGATCGGTATAACGGATCGTCAGATTGCAGCACTGAAGCTGCTTTGCCATGATGATTCCGTTCCTTATTTGGAATACGTGCAAGCAATCCGCGGTGACCAAATCGCCAGAAAAGTGAAGCTCGCTGATTTGCATCACAATTCCGACCTGACTCGATTGAGCGTGATTACGACACAGGATATCGAACGAGTCGAAAAGTACAAACAGGCGATTGAAATATTATTGAATCAGTAATTGCAATCGATTGATGTTATGCATCAAGAAACGACCTCCGGGTCGTTTTTTTGTGCCGATTCATACAGGAGGTGGCCCTTTGCCAAGCGATTTCGGGCTCAAAATTGGAATTGAGGGCGAACAAGCCTTCAAAAAGGCGCTCTCAGAGATCAACCAGTCGTTCAAGGTTCTCGGGAGCGAAATGAACCTTGCCACCTCACAGTTTGAAAAACAGGACAAATCGGTTGGCGCACTGACCGCCCGAAACCAAGTCCTGCGAAAAGAGATCGACGCTCAAAAAGATAAGGTCGAAACCCTTGAAGCCGCGTTGCAGAACGCGGCTTCTTCTTTTGGAGAGAACGATAAGCGTACCCAGTCGTGGCAGGTTCAACTCAACAATGCAAAAGCCGCGCTAAACGGTATGGAGCGTGAGCTTGGCGCGAATGAAACCGCGCTAGAAAACACTGCGAGCGGGCTGGATTCTGCTGGTAAACAGGCGGACGAGTTCGGCGACGAGATCAAGCAGTCCGCCGATCAGGCAGATGACGCGGGTGGGCGCTTTGACAAGCTCGGCTCGGTCGTGAAGAGCATCGGCGTCGCGCTCGGTGCGGCCATGGCGGCAATCGGTACCGCTGCGGTGGCGGCAGGTAAAGCACTAGTCGATATGACGGTCAACACCGCGGCATATGCGGATGAAATGCTGACGCAGAGTTCCATCACCGGCATGAGCGTGGAACGGTTGCAAGCGTACTCCTACGCGGCAGACCTAGTGGATGTGTCACTGGAAACTATGACCGGCTCCATGGCGAAGAACGTGAAGTCAATGTCCAACGCCGCCGGCGGCAGTGAACAGTTTGCCAAGGCATACGACCGCCTCGGCGTATCGGTGACCAACGCAGACGGATCGCTTCGCGATAGCGAGGATGTTTACTGGGACGCCATCGACGCGCTCGGACAGGTGTCGAACGAAACGGAACGGGATGCGCTCGCTATGCAACTCTTTGGCAAGAGCGCGCAGGATTTGAATCCGCTGATCGACAAAGGCAGCGAAGGCATCGCGGCGCTGACCGACGAAGCCAAGCGGATGGGCGCGGTACTAAGCGAGGAAACGATTGAAAAGTTCGGCGCGTTTGACGACTCTGTGCAGCGACTCAAGCAGGGCGCGGCGGCAGCGCAGCGGGTCATGGGCACGGTACTGCTCCCGCAGCTGCAGACACTCGCGGACGGCGGTGTTTCCCTGCTTGGCGATTTCACCTCTGGACTTGCGGAAGCGGGCGGTGATTTCGACAAGATCACTGTCGTACTCGGCGAGACGGTCGGCGGAATCGCAAACATGATTCTCGGCAGCTTGCCGCAGTTCGTGCAGGTGGGCATGAGCATTGTGAGCGCGATCGGCGGCGCGTTGGCGGCGAATTTGCCGACGTTGATCTCCGCCGCTTCCGGGATCGTTATGACGCTGCTGCAGGGTGTAATCACGGCACTTCCGCAGTTTACGGACGGTGCGGTGCAGTTGATCACCACACTCGCACAGGGGATTGTCGACATGCTGCCAGCGTTGGTCGAGGCCGCGATTCAAATGGTCGCATCGCTCGTACAGGGAATTGGCGACGCGCTGCCCACACTGATCCCTGCGATCATTGAAGCGGTGCTGCTGATCTGTGAAACCCTCTTCGACAACATGGACAAGATACTGGATGCGGCGTTTTCGATTGTGAAAGGGTTAGCAGAGGGTCTTATCCGCGCGTTACCAAAGCTGATTGAAGCGCTGCCGAAGCTCATTACTGGAATCATCAACTTCTTCATGAACAATCTCCCGACCCTCATGGCTATGGGCATCGAATTTACGGTTCAGCTTGCGATCGGCCTGATCAAGGCGCTCCCACAGCTGGTCGCCGCCCTTCCACAGATTGTCTCAGCGATCCTGAACGGATTCGGATCGTCGGTATCTTCCGTGGTGGAAATCGGCAAGAACATCGTGAGCGGCCTTTGGGAAGGCATCAAGAGCATGGCTTCGTGGCTGGCTTCAAAGGTACGCGACTTCTTCTCAAATATCGTGAAAAGCGCAAAGAGAGCGCTTGGCATTGCGTCGCCGTCCAAGGTGTTCGCCGGAATCGGCGAGAACATGGGCGAGGGCGTCGGCGTTGGTTTCACCGACGCCATGGAGGACGTAAACAAGCAGATCCAAAGCGCGATCCCGACTAGCGTGGATGTCGGCGCGATCGACGTGCTGACGAATCTGTCGAACAGCATTGGCATCGGTGGCACAAGCGACCTACTGTCGCAGAAGCTGGATGTGCAGATCGGCGAAGTGCGGCGGTATCTACCTCAACTCGCGGCAATGCAGCTAGTGGCAGATACGGGCGCGACGATCGGCTGGCTCGCGCCCGCCATGGACGACGCACTCGGAGTGATTCGCAGACGAAAGGAGCGGCTGGTGTGAGCGATATCCGATTTGGAACCAAATGGGCACACGCGGACTACGGTCTGATCGTCGCGCCCTACGCCGTCCCTATGCCGGAGCCGCAGACGAACTTCGTGGAGATCCCCGGGCGTGACGGCGCACTCGACCTGTCCGAGGCATTCGGCACGGTTCGCTACGCCGACCGGATTATTTCGCTAACGCTCTACGCCCGCGCACCATTCGACGCTGCGGTGTCAGCCTTTGCAGCTGATGTACACGGACGGCGCATGAACGTGATCTTCGATCGCGACCCGACCTTTTATTACGACGCGCGGGTTACAGTTGAGGATGTGGAACGGCACTCGGGATTCTGCGAACTATCGCTGGAATGCCGCGCAAGGCCGTACAAGTTGGAGCACTTAGAAACTACGATTACTGTACTTCCAACGGGTAGCGCTACTGTGACTCTGACCAACACGCGTATGCCGGTCGTGCCGACGATCACCGTTTCCGCTGAAATGACACTCACGTTTACGATTGCGGAGAAGGACTATACCGTCAATCTTTCAGTGGGCGCGCACGTTATTCCGTCGCTGGTGCTCATGGAGGACGACACGGAGATTGGGATAACAGGGACGGGGCGAATCATGTTCACTTATCGGAAAGGAGCCCTCTGATGTACCGAATTCTCTGCGATTCTTATGTGCTCTACGATCCGCGCTTGCCGGAGCTGTTCGTGTTCGAGCCGGATCTGACGCAGAAGAAGAACGAGCCGGGTGAGCTGACGTTCACAATTCCGAAAGAGCATCCGCACTATGGGATACTGGAAAAGCTCAAGAGCCGGATCAAAGTCTATCGGGATGACACGCTGATCTGGGTCGGGCGAGCAATAGAAGATGAGAGAGATCTCTATGAAAACCGCAAGGTGGTTGCAGAAAGCGTGCTGGCATTTTTGTTGGATAGTATCCTTCGACCATTTACCACGGATGGTACTGTGGCTGATATCTGGGAATATATCCTGACCCATCACAACACCCAAGTGAATGAGAATCAGCGGATTGGCATCGGAAACTGCGATCTTTCCGACTCGGTTAGTATTGCGACGAAAGATTACCTTTCCGTATGGCAAATCCTGAAAAACAGTCTAGTGGATACGCTCGGCGGCTACCTAATTGTTCGCTACGACGAGAACGATGAACCGATTCTGGACTACCTTGCAGATGTGCCGGACACTGCGACGCAGCGGATTGAATTCGGCGAAAACCTGATCGATCTCGTGCTGGCAAAGAATGCTTCCGAAACCTACACCGCTTGCGTTCCGCTCGGAGCTACATTGCGGGATATCGACCCGGAATCGGATAGTGATGCGCGGCTCACGATCGCGAGCGTGAACGAGGGGCAGGATTACCTGATCGATACGGCGCTTGCAGCCGAGTATGGGGTGATCTTTGCACCGTCTGGCCTGACCACGTGGGACGAGGTTACCAATCCGAACATCCTCATGAACAAAGGGCACGATTGGCTGAGCGGTATCGGCGCGCGATTTAAGCAGACGATCAAACTCTCGGCGGTTGATTTGCACAACGCTGACGCGAACGTTGAGTCATTTCGCTTCTTGGACAAGGTGGTCGTTTACTGCGGGATGCTCTGCCCGGAAGAAACGTATGTGCTGTCCGAGCTGACGATTCCGCTCAACAACCCGGCAAGCACTGGTATCGTGCTTGGTGATTCGCGTCCGTCCTTGATTGGCGAGGAGATAAAACACAACTCCTCGGTGAAGAATCGTATTGAGACAATCGAAGCAGACTATACGACGCACGGCGAAATCAAAGAGATCGTGCAGGAGCAGATCACCCAGAATACATCGATTCTGCAATCGGCACAACAGATCATACTGACCGCGCTGGAGGACTATGTACGAACACAGGATTTCGTCGCGATGCAGAATACGATTCAAACATCGTTCTCTATCATGGCGGGAACGATTGAGGCGAACTTCACCGAGACGGCAAGTCGCATCTCAACGCTGAATGGCGAAACCTCGCAGCAGTTCGAGTCGGTGCGCAGTTTCATCCGCCTGATCTCTTCAGGTATCGTGATCGGAAAGAGTACGTCGGCAATCAAGCTGAAGCTTGAGAACGATATCTTGTACTTCTTTTCTGGAAGTGAGGACAGCGTGACCACCGACAGCGCGATCGCCTACTTTTCAGCGGGCAAGTTATTCGTCAACGATGTGCAGGTGCTTTCGTCGCTGCGAATTGGCGGTTATGCCTGTGTGCCCGAGAGTGGCAATTTGAACTTCAAAAAGATAGCGGGGTAAGGACATGGCAAATTGGCCGTATGAGTCGATTCACGATGGATATACGATCGTCAATGGTTCGCTATCTGGAACCGCAGCGAGCAAGATTTCCTGCTGGCTGGAGTACAAGATCATTTCGCAGTCAGCCGCCAGCAACGCCTCAACCATCCGGTTCTATGTGTTTCTGGCGACCTCCGGGAACACCTCGCAATTTGACGTCTATTGCAATAACATAGACTC
>JBDKRF010000231.1:0-3012 GCA_039683525.1 Clostridiaceae bacterium | reverse complement strand
GATCGGCACGCTTCCGCCGATCCTCATCGCAGCCGTAGCCTACCCGCTCGGCAACCGGAAGATGATGGCGCTGTGTCCTCCGGAGTTGACCACGATCGAGCGCGTCTACGGCATGACGCTTTGCTCTCTTCCGTTCTGGGTGCTCCTCGCGGTCTACGGGTTTATCTCGCGCGGTGCGCCCTCCGGCTCGCAAACCATTCAGTCGCTCGGTGTTGCGGTTCTTTCAGGCGTGATTGCGACGCTGCTCTTCTTCCGCGCGACAGACCTCGTTCGCCACAGCCAGCGGCAACTCGCCGTGGTGGAATCCACGCAGTCCTTTGAGGTGCTCTTTACGCTCATCGGCGGCGTACTCCTGCTGCACGACTCCGCGCCGGACACGTTCGGTTGGATCGGCGTGGGGTTGATCGTCGCGGGCATGGTGCTCAGCAGTATCGCCTCTCTGGAAAAACCGCCCGCGATAAATCAACAAACTGTCCAGTAAACAAAAAGAGGCTTACGCCTCTTTTTTGGTTTCCAGTCATTATTCCAGCCGAAGATGCAGTCTCTTGTTGCGATAGGGCGTATCCTGAAACAGCCCGTCCGTGCGCAAAAGAGACGCAAGCAGCCCCGCCAGCAGCAAGTTCATCAAAAACGCCATTGTGTTGTCGGTGAGAAACGGAAACACAGCGCTGTACCACAGCGGGTACCCGAAGAATACCGCAATCGACAGCACCGCCTCCGCCCCGAACACCAGCAGTACCGCAGTCGCGAGCAGTTTTCCCAGCAAACTGCCGAGTTTGCGGACGCGCAGCGTGCCATAGACCAGCCATGCGACGAGTCCGAGCACCGGCAGCGCCGCAACCAATAGCCCGTAGCGATACGACAGCCACGCCAGCAGCAGGCTTTGCGACATCGTGCTCTCGCCAAAGCGGGCTACGACCTCCTGCGTCACGGTCGGCAGGGTTTCGCCCGCGCCCAAGAGGACGGAATGCGAGAGCAGCTCCCGCATGCGCAGCACGAGCCAGCCGTCTCCCATCGGGTCGCGCGCGGGATCGATCACCGCGAGAAGCCGCGCCATGCGATACGGCTCGGCGATGACAAACACGGCAGTTAGCAGCAGCACGAAGAAGAGCAGCAGCGCGATCGTCACGCCCTTGTTGCAGGTGAAGAAACCGGATCGAATCGCGAAGATTAAGAGGTACAGGCAGGCAAACGCGGAGACTCCCTCCAGATAAAACCCGCTCCAATACAGCATCATGCTCATTAGCACGGGCACGCCGACCAGCGCCGCCGCAGCTAGAACGCCAAGAATACCAAACCCGCGCAGGCGATAGAGCAGCAGGGCGTAAATCAGCGGAAACACCATCCAAAGATTGCGCACATCCAGATAAAGCGTGCTTTCTGGCGTCACTTGCCCGATGACGGCGGAATACACCGCAGGACAAACGATCACAATCGCCAGAAACGCGGCATACGCGGCCCAACCAAACCGAACCGTGCGATACAGATTGATTCGGAACAGCAGCGCGACACCCAGAACCCCGGCTGCCAACGCAAGGATGAATCCCAGCCATGCGGCGGTGCCGGACATCTGATACACCGCCAGCCGGAAAACGATGCCGAGCAGCGCGTTGAGCGCGATCGGCGCCAGCACGCCGAATGTCGCGGCGGGGCGATAGCTCGCGTCAAACAGCTGCCCCAGCTCCTCCGCCTCGCCCAACTGGCGAAGGGTTTGCTCCTGCGCCGCCTCCGCTGTCAGTCCGCTTCGCAGCAGCGCTTCCTTCTGATCCTCGATATGATCACTTAGCTCCGATCGAATCGCCGGATGCGCCGCGCGCCAGCGTACCTCAGAGCAGACCGTGTCGAGAAACGCTTGCTCTAGTTCAGACGTTTGCAAGGCTCGCACCTCCCGTCAACACCTTGTTGACCGCGCCGGAAAACGCCGCCCACTCCTGCGTTTTTTCGGAGAGCATCACGCGCCCTTCTTTGGTGATGCTGTAGAACTTTCTAAGCCGTCCCGATTCCGCGGTTTTCTCGTAGGAAACGACAAGCCCCTGCCGCCAGAGATCGTGCAGCAGCGGATAAAGCGTACCCGCCTTGAGGGAAAAGGTTTGATCCGATCGGCGGCTAAGCTCCTCAATCATCTGATAACCGTACATATCCTGCTCTTGTAAAAGTTTCAGCAAGAGCATTCCCGTGCTTCTCGTCACAAGCGATTTATCCAGTCCCATACAGCGCTCTCCTTTCGATGGGCGACACCGATCTATATATCGGAATTCTATCTATAACATAGATCGACATTCTATCTATGTCAAGTGTTATTTGGATTGCGTTCCGGAACTTGTCTGGCGTATTTACAGTGAAGCGCACGCCCGATAATCCCAAAAACAAAAACACCCGCTTTTCAGCAGGCGATCGTGTGTTTTTAATTGACAATGATGCACTTGTGGCGTTAAAATGGAGTTATATGTAAGCTGTGATGATGATCTTTATATACTCCCTATATTAATCATATCATCTAGTTTTCACCTTGTCAATACTCTGTTTGAACCGGATTTTTGGAGGAAAACGCGTTGGATGATCAAGACCTGAACCTCGAGACACAGTGGCTGGAAACCGTACTATCGGAAGCAACCACGCAATTGAACGAAACCAACGCGCGGGACGATGCGCTGGAGGCCGACGCGGTGGACACGCAGCGGGAGCTTTGGGAGGATGTCGGCACCATCGCGGCCTCCGACGGGCTGGATAAGCTTGTCGATTTTCTGGAATACATCAGCGTGATGAAAAAGCAGAAGCGTAGCCACGGAATCATTGCGTCCCAACGAAACAAGCTGGAAAAAATCCTTCGAATCCCTTATTTCGGGCGGATTGATTTCCGCACGTCTCAGGACACGGCGGACAAGCGCTATTACATCGGCACCTTCAGCTTGATCACGGACGACAACCGCGTGCTGGTCTACGATTGGCGCGCGCCGGTCAGCGGCATGTTTTACGACGACGAGATCGGGCAGGCACGCTTTACCACGCCGG
>JBDKRF010000230.1:0-4642 GCA_039683525.1 Clostridiaceae bacterium | reverse complement strand
TTCGGCAGAATCCGGCATTTGCACCTGAATGGAAACCATGCCGCATTCCCGCGCCCTCGCCAGCATTCTGGAGACGTGGGGACGGGAGATGGATTCGCGTTTTGCAATTTGTTCCTGAGAGAGGTTGTCGAGATAGTAACCTTTTGCAATGCGATATAGCTGCTGATAGTCATTATGTTCCGACATGTTTGACCTGCCTTTTGCTATGTACGTATGTGCATTACATTTGTGTCTACAAATATTATGTCAGCCGGATTCCGGGCTGTCAACGGGGTTCGACTGAACATATGTGCATGTTTTGGGCAGTTTCTCCTGGTTTTGTTCCTCTGAACAGGTGTTCTGCAACGGGCGCGATGCACACCTGCCGAAAGGGAGTGTTGTAAGACTTAAATGGAAAGAAGAAACAGGAGCGAAACGCCCCAAAAGCGAACGAGCGCGTCCTTTCGGACGCGCCCGCTTTGTGTCGTTGTTTGATCAGATGCCGAGATGACGTTCGGTGCCGCGCTTCTCCAGCTGCTTGAGCATAGCCGCCGGGTCCTTGACCTTCGCGAGGAAGATCATGGCCGCGATGACGTAAGGCTTGAAGGACGCCTGCTTGTAGAGCGGGTCGCGGTAACGATCGAATACGGATGCGGCGACTTCGCCCGCTTCGCAGCTCACGCCCGTGATGTCGGCGGGCAGGCAGTGCAGATAGAGCGCCTTGCCGTTCTTCGTGGTGGACATGAGCTCTTCCGTGCATTCCCAGTCCTTGTGCTCCGCGTTCTGCTTGAGCAGCTTCTTCTCCAGCGCCTTGATGCCGTCGAAATCGCCGTTGCCGTAGAGCTCCGTGCGTTCTTCCATGGCCTTGAACGGCGCCCAGCTCTTCGGGTAGACGATGTCCGCGTCCCGGAACGCTTCCGACATGCTGTTCGTGATGGTGAACTTGCCGCCGCTGGCCGCGCTCTGACGCCGGGCCACGTCGACCACGTCGCCCATGACTTCGTATCCTTCGGGATACGCAAGTGTAACGTCCATGCCAAAGCGCGAGAACAGACCGATCACGCCCTGCGGAACGGAGAGCGGCTTGCCGTAGCTGGGGCTGTACGCCCATGTCATGGCGATCTTTTTCCCCTTGAGGTTTTCCACACCGCCGAACTCGCGGATGCAGTGCGCCATGTCCGCCATGCACTGCGTCGGGTGGTCGATGTCGCACTGGAGGTTGACGAGCGTCGGTTTCTGCTCGAGCACGCCGTCGATGTTGCCCTGCTTGACCGCGTTGACGACTTCGCGCATGTAGGAGTTGCCCTTGCCGATGTACATGTCGTCCCGGATGCCGATGACATCCGCCATGAAGCTGATCATGTTGGCGGTTTCCCGGACGGTTTCGCCGTGCGCGATCTGGCTCTTGCCTTCGTCGAGGTCCTGAACTTCCAGACCCAGCAGGTTGCAGGCGGAAGCAAACGAGAACCGCGTGCGCGTGCTGTTGTCCCGGAACAGCGAAACGCCGAGACCGGAATCGAAAATCTTTGCCGAGATGTTGCGCTCGCGCAGATTCCTTAGCGCGTTGGCAACCGTAAACACCGCGTCGAGCTCGTCGCGCGATTTTTCCCAGGTGAGGAAGAAGTCGCCTTCGTACATGTCGGCACATTTCAGCCCTTCGAGTACCTTGGTGAACTGCTTGATGTCGTCTTTACCCATAAAATTCACTCCTGTTCGTTCTTTCTTCGTTTAAATGTGAAAAACAAGTGCAGAACGGGGGTTGCCCGTCCTGCACAATGCTTGCAACTAGCAGGCGGATTTGCTTGAGGCCGTGTCCGTACCGCCGGCGCGGAACTGGCAGACGTCCTCGCTCCCTTTGCCCTTGTACATCGAGGGAACCAGCGCGTAAACCGCGGCGCAGGTCACGAGGTCCTGCTTCCAGGTGATCTCGTTCGGCGCGTGCGCCTGGCTCTCCGCGCCGGGGCCGAAGCCGACGCACGGAATCCCGTAACGACCCTGGATGGCGACGCCGTTGGTCGAGAACGTCCACTTGTCGATCAGCGGACGGTTGCGCAGGTGCATGGAACCTTCGTTCCCGATGCGCTTGTCGCCGTAGAGCGCCTTATGCGCGTCGGCAAGCGCCTGCACGTGCGGCGCGGTTTCCTTGTTGATCCACGTGGGGAAGTAGCATTCCGTCTCGTAAACGAGCTTCGTCCAGGCGGGACGGTCATACATGTACATGCTCACCTTGGCGTTGTGTTTCTTGCAGGCGGGCAGGTTTTCGATCTCCTTGATGCAGCTTTCCCAGGTCTCGCCCGCGGTCATGCGGCGGTCGATCGAGATCGAGCAGCTGTCCGCAACCGCGCAGCGTGAGGGGCTGGTAAAGAAAATCTGCGAAACGGTGCAGGTTCCGCGCCCTAAAAAGCGCGCGTCCTCGTAGTGCTCCGGGTTGAACTTCGGGTCGAGCATCTTGACAAGACCCTTGATCGGATCCTTGTCCTCGCAGCCGCTGGCGTTGAGCGCTTCCACGTCCTTGAGGATATCCGCCATCGTGTAGATGGCGTTGTCGCCGCGTTCCGGCGCGCTGCCGTGGCAGGAAACGCCCTTCACGTCCACACGGATCTCCATGCGGCCGCGATGTCCGCGATAGATGCCGCCGTCCGTCGGTTCGGTCGAAACGACGAATTCCGGCTTGATGCCGTCTTCGTTATGGATGTACTGCCAGCAGAGCCCGTCGCAATCCTCTTCCTGCACGGTGGCCGCCACCAGAATCTTGTATCCTTCGGGAATCAGACCGAGGTCCTTCATGATCTTCGCGCCGTAGACCGCGGATACCACGCCGCCCTCCTGGTCCGAGCCGCCGCGTCCGTAGATGACGTCGTCCGTTTCGTACCCTTCGTATGGGTCCTTTTCCCAGTTGGCGATGTTGCCGATGCCGACGGTGTCGATATGTCCGTCGAACGCGATAATCTTATCGCCGGTGCCCATCCAGCCCAGCGCGTTGCCCTGCGGGTCGATCTCCGCCTTGTCGAATCCCAGCGCTTCCATCTCGCGGATCGTGCGTTTGATAACGCCTTCTTCCTCGCAGCTTTCGCTCGGGATTGCGATCAGGTCCCGTAGAAATTTCGTCATCTGCTTTTCATATGCCTGCGCCGCTTGCTTTACTTTCGTTTCTTCCATCTCGTTGATCGTCCTCGCTTAATTAAAAATTGCGGTTCAAATAAAAAATGATTCCGTTTGCATGGTAATTACAGATTATATTAATGACTGCATACAGGATTTGCAAGGGATTGGCATAAAAGTTTTTATGGAAACAATATAATTTTGGTTTATTGCGGCGCTAGGAGATGGTATTGGCAGAAAAACGGCATAAAAGTGATACGCAGGAATCGTTCGCTTTTTATGTAAAAACGAGCGGATAATAAGACCTAGAGGCGGATCGGTCCGGAAATAGGAACCATAAGCCGTATGATGCGACAGGCCGTGCTGATTTTTTTTGAAAAGGAGGCGACGGAAAAAGAAGAAGCCAGCAAGGCTGAAAACGCCCAATTCAAGTTATAATAATTCATAGAATAGTAATAATACGCAAAGAGTATGCAATGAGAAAAATGGCAAATAATTATTGTTGTTATTATAAAATTATTTATTGACACAGCAAATTCAAGATTGTAACATGTCACTATGTTGGAGTACTAGGAAGATTTTGTCGCAAAACGAAATGGATTACACATCAATGCTTGCGAAAAAGGAATGCGTAATGAAAAAGATACTAATTCGTAATGGGCTTGTTGTTACCGAAAACCGTGTTGCGCCCTACGACATCGTAGTCGCAGGAGAGCAAATCCAGTCCCTGGGACTTTCCGGAGAGTTTTCACCTGAGGATTTTGACGAGACGATCGACGCAGACGGACTGATCGTCGTGCCGGGTCTGGTGGAGCCCCATGTGCATTTTGACGCGCCGTTTATGGGCGGAACCACGGATCACGATATGCTGACCGGGACAAAAGCATGTGCTTACGGCGGCATCACGTCGGTTATCAGCTTTTCCAATCAGCCAAAGGGCGCATCGCTTATTGAGAACGTAAAAGAATGGGACGAAAAGAATCGCGGACGTGCATATATCGACTGGAGTATGCATGGTTTGGTATACGACGCCAGCGAGCAGACGCTGCGCGATATCCCCGAGCTGGTCAAGCTGGGCGTTCCCACTTATAAATGTTTCACCACGTATCGTCATTCCGGGCGTCTGATGGACGACGACAGCATGCTGCTCGTGCTGAAAGCCACGGCAGACAGCGGCGGAATGCTGATGGTGCATTGCGAGCACGACGCAACCTGCGAGTATTTAACGAAGAAAGCGGTTGCCGAGGGGCACACGGATTGGATTTATCATGCGAAAACGCGGCCTGCGATGGCCGAGGACATGGCGATCCAGCGGGTTGTGGACCTGATGAAAACAGTCCCCGCACCCGTATATATTGTCCATGCGTCGACAGCCGACAGCGTTCGGATTGTTGCCGAGGCGCAGGCGGAAGGGGCACCGATTCATGCCGAGACCTGCACGCACTATATGATCCTGACGGAGGAGATGCTCAAGGGCGAAAACGGGTATCTGTTTATCTGCAGCCCGCCGCTCCGAAAAGAACACGATATCGAGCGGCTGTGGAACGCCGCGCATCTTGGG
>JBDKRF010000229.1:0-6338 GCA_039683525.1 Clostridiaceae bacterium | reverse complement strand
AGCGCGCGGGCGATGCAGAGGCGCTGCTTCTGCCCGCCGGAGACATTGGTTCCGCCCTGTTCGATCCGCGTTTCATACCCCTGCGGAAAGGAGCGGATGAAGTCGTCCGCCTGCGCGAGCTCGCAGGCATGCTTGAGCTCTTCATCGGTTGCCTGCGGGTTACCCCAACGCAGGTTCTCCGAAATGCTGCCGGAGAAGAGGAGGTTATTTTGCAGCACGACTGAAACCTGATTGCGAAGCGCGGTCAGGTCGTAATCCCGCACGTCTTTACCGCCGACGCGGACAACGCCGCTCGTTGCGTCATACACCCGCGGAATCAGCTGCACAAGCGAGGTTTTGGAAGAACCGGTCGTGCCGAGAATGCCGATGGTTTCCCCGGAGTGGATGTGCAGGTCGATATCCAGCAGTGCCATGCGCTCGGCCTTTTCCGAGTAGCGGAAGCTGACGTGGTCAAAATCGATCGAGCCATCCGCAACGTCGAACACCGGATGCTCCGGGCTTGCGAGCGAGCTGTTTTCGGAAAGCACCTCGACGATGCGCCGGCCGGACTCGTCCGCGATGGTAACCATGACGAACACCATGGAGAGCATCATCAGGCTCATCAGCGTTTGAAAACTGTAGATCATCAGGGAGGAGAGCTGGCCCACGTTAAAATTTAATCCACCCGTGGTCGCGATGGTATACGCGCCGAAGGTGAGGATGAACACCATGTTGATATACAGGCAAAACTGCATCATCGGTCCGTTGAAGGCGAGAATCTTCTCGGCTTTCGTGAACTCCTGGCGCAGCTCTTCGGCGGCGACGCCGAACTTCTGCTTCTCGTAATCCTCACGCACAAAGGACTTCACCACGCGAATGCCCTGCACGTTTTCCTGGACGGAGCGGTTGAGCGCGTCATACTTGCGGAACACGCGCCGAAAGATCGGGAACGCGCTTCGAATGATGAAAAACAGCCCGATGCCAAGCATGGGGATGACCACCACGAAGATCAGCGCGAGTCTTCCGCCCATGATAAACGCCATGATCACCGCGAAGATAAGCATAAGTGGGCTGCGGATGGCGACGCGGATGAGCATCATATATGCGTTTTGCACATTGCTTACATCCGTGGTCAGGCGTGTCACCAGCGAGGAGGAGGAGAAGCGGTCAATGTTTTCAAACGAAAACGACTGTATGCTCGAAAACAGATCGCGCCTCAAGTTGCGCGAAAAGCCGCTGGCCGCGGTTGCGGCTGCCTTGCCCGAGAGCCTGCCGAAGTTTAACGAAAGCGATGCCATGACCAACAGAACGAGGCCATAGCGCATCACAACGCCGAGGCTGCAACCTGCTTTGATCTGGTTGACGAGCAGCGCCGTGATAAAGGGGATGATGCATTCGATAACCACCTCCGCCGAAACATAGATCGGCGCGAGGATCGAGGACTTTTTGTATTCCCGAATGCTATGAAGCAGGGTTTTCCACATTCGTGTGTATTCTCCTTCGCTGCCCGCAAAAACATGCCTGCGGGCGGGTTCTAATATAAAAAAATCTTGTTTGTTATCGGTGTGCGCTATTTTGCGCAGGTGTCTTCCAGAGACTGCGCGAAATCCGGGTCGGATTTGAGCTCGTCGAGATGCGAGGTCAGTATTCCGAGCGTCGCCTCCAGCTGGTCTTTTTGCTCTTCGTTGAGGCACTCAAACATGCGCTCCAGCGTGCGGTGATAATGCGCCTCGACCGATCGGGCCTTGTCGAGGCCGGATTGCGTGAGCGAGAGGTCGACCTGCCGCTTATCTTCTGCGCTCTTGGTGCGAAGGATCAGCCCGCTGTCCTCCATCTTTTGCAGAATCTCGCTCAACGCGCCGGAGCTGATCTCCAGCACGTCCTGCAGCTCTTTCTGCGTGGTTCGCCCGTGCGTGTTCAACCGCATCAAAATCCGTTGCTGGCCGGCTTTTCCGCCGATTTGATAGTAGAGGAATCTTCCGCAGGCTTTCAGCCGTATGGCTAGCGTATGCTCCTGCAAATGTTTCAACGAGTGTCGCCCCTCTCTATTGCTCTGTACCAAGTGACTTGGTACCAAGCGATATTGTACCCCTATGATTGCTATTTTGCAACAGAATTGTTCAACAGGGTACCTACGGATCGTAGATTTATTCCTAGATTCAGGTACCTACGGATCGTAGATTTATTAGACCGAATAGAAAACACCGCCCTAGGCGGTGTAAATAGTAAGACGATGGCGATACGAATCAGCCTTTGTTATTCTTCGAAAAATAGCTGCTCAGAATCTTGAGGCTTTCCTCCCGCAACACGCCGCCCGTTACCTGCGGCCGGTGTGCCGAGTGGGAGAAGACGATCTCGCAGCAGTCGCTGCCCGTTTCGCCGAGGATATTGCACAAATCGATATCGCTTGCGCCGAAAACCAGCCTACCAAGCTTCGTCCAGACCATGGCACCGCAGCACATGAAGCAAGGCTCGCAACTGGAATACAGTGTGTAGTCCGTCAGATCGGTGATGCGTTCCGCGGAGCAGAAATTTCGAAGCAACCCTGCCTCCGCATGGTAGGTCGGGTCGGAACCGGTATAAATTTGGTTTTCGTTGGTGAATACGATCTCGCCATCCTTGACCAGCACGGCTCCAAAGGGCTCGTTGCCGTGGGCAACAGCCAGCGCGGAGAGGCGGATGGCCTCTTTCATATAGCGTTCATCTTGCGTCATGATATTCTCCTGTTGTCCGGGCAATACCGAATTGCTGCTCTGCCCGCGATTATTTGCAATGAATTGAGATCTGCTAGAATCGACTGTACTTTTTATCTTATGTGCGCGGAACAATCATTGCAAGAGCGCAAACGCGAAAAAACAGGTGAAATCGAGCATTATTCCAAAATAGCATACCCTGCCGTGGAGAGCGTCTCTAGAGCGCGGTCAAACACCTCCGCTTTGGTCAAAAGATAGTCCGTGTTGTAGGTAGAAACGGCGAAGATGCTGATACCCTCCGCGGCGAGAAGGGAGGAGAGCCTGGCGAGCACGCCGACCATCGAAAACTCCAGCACGCCGCAGACGCGAAGCGCGCGCCAGCCATCCTCCCGCGCGAGGGTGGTCTGGGGGACATGATCCGTTTCGCAGACGAGCGAAAGTTCCTCGTCGGTTTTGGAGAGGAAGACGAATGTACGGGAGAAATCGACTAAGGATAGATCGGATAGTTGGCAGACTGTGAATGTCTGCGGCAAAACTTGTAGCGTCATAAAGCACCTTCCTGATTCTTCATACGGGAATAAGAAAACGCCCGCGGCAATGCTGCGGGCGGTGTGTTGCGTTTGCTTTGCCGTTACGCTTTCGTGAAGACCGGTAGCGCCTTGATGATGCGATCCACGCAGCCGTCCTCGCCGAGAGCCGCGGAGTCGAGGCTGATGTCAAAGTGGCTCGCGTCCCGCCAGCTTTCGCCGGTGTAGAAGCGGTAGTACTCCGCGCGGTTTTCGTCCTGATCGCAGATGTACTTTTTCACCTCTGCCTCCGTCATGGCGAGGGAGTAATTGGCGACGCGCGCAATTCTCGCCTCCATTGGGGCGTGAATAAACGTGCGAATCAAATACGGTTTTCCTTTGAGGATCTGATCCGCGCAGCGGCCCAATATGATGCAGCTGCTGATCTCTGCAAGCTCAGTGATAATCTTTGCCTGAAACTGGAAGAGGTTTTGCTGACTGGTGTAGTTGTCGCTGTCCGGCGGCAACACCTCGCCCGTATACACCTTCTGTGCGGCATGCATCATTTCGCGTTTACCAAGGCGCTCGTCCACCTCGCCGAAAAGCCTCTCGTTGATACCGCTTACGTCGGAAGCAATGCGCAGGAGCTTTCGATCATAGAACGGAATGTTGAGCTTGTCGGAGAGCTTTCTTGCAATGTCGTAGCCACCGCTGCCTTTTTCACGCGCGATTGTGATCACATAATGTGCCATCATCCAGTCTCCTTCCTCCGGGCGCGTTACGCGCCGAGATATGCCTTGCGAACCCTGTCGTCCTCGGCGAGCTCTTTTGCCGAGCCGCTCATGGAGATTTTGCCAGTCTCAAGCACATAGGCGCGATCCGCAACGGCGAGCGCTTTCTTTGCGTTTTGCTCGACGAGCAGAATCGTGATTCCGCTGTTGTGCAGCTGCTCAATGATGGTGAAAATCTCGTTGACCAGAATCGGCGAAAGACCCATGGAGGGCTCATCCATGAGCAGGATCTTGGGATCCGTCATCAGCGCGCGCCCGGTTGCGAGCATCTGCTGTTCGCCGCCGGAGAGCGTGCCGCCGAGCTGACGCGCGCGCTCCTTGAGCCGCGGGAAATGGTGAAACACCTTTTCCATGTTGTCGCTGATGCGCTTTGCGTCATTAATAATATACGCCCCCATGCGTAGGTTTTCCTCTACGGTCATGCGAGAAAAAATATGGCGGCCTTCCGGAACGTGCGCTAGCCCCATGTTGATGATCGTATTTGCGGGCACGTTCTGCAGGTTTTTGCCGTCGAGCAGGATTTCGCCGGAGGTTGCGTGCAGCAATCCCGAGATCGTGTGCAAAATCGTTGTCTTGCCCGCGCCGTTTGCGCCGACGAGGGAGACCAGCTCGCCGTCGTTGACGGTGATGGTGATGCCTTTGATGGCGTGAATCGCGCCATAGTATACGTGAATATTTTTGATTTCTAACATGCTCTGCCTCCTATTGTCCCAGATAGGCCGCGATGACCTTGGGATTCGTCGCGATCTCATCGGGCAATCCTTCGGCAATGGTGATGCCGTAGTCGATGACCTGAATGCGCTCGCATATGTTCATAACGAGCGACATATCGTGCTCAATGAGCAGAATCGCAATGCCGAAGCGATTGCGGATGGCGTTGATGCAGTCCAGAAGCTCGGCGGTCTCCGTGGGGTTCATGCCGGCCGCGGGTTCGTCCAGTAGCAGCAGCTTCATGTTCGTCGCCAGTGCGCGCGCAATCTCGAGCTTGCGCTGTTGACCATAAGGCAGGTTTGCCGCAACATAGTCCGCCTTGTCTTCCAGATGGAAGATCGAGAGCAGATCGAGCGCTTTTTCCCTGAGCTCTTTTTCCGTCTTCCAGAACCGCGGGGTTCTAAAGAGGGAAGTCAGCATGCCGTAATGAATATCCTTCGTGAACGCCGCAAGTACGTTTTCGAGCACCGTCATCTGCTTAAAGAGGCGGATGTTCTGGAAGGTACGCGCAACGCCCGCCGCGACGAACTGGTGCGTCTTTTTACCGTTGAGCACCTGACCTTCGAGCAGAACCGAGCCTTCGGTGGGTTTGTACACGCCCGTGAGCATGTTGAACACCGTCGTTTTCCCCGCGCCGTTGGGGCCGATGAGACCCACCAACTCGCCTTTGAAAACCTTGATGTTGAAGTCGGAAACGGCGACAAGACCGCCGAATGTGATGCCGAGCTTGCGTGTTTCTAAAATCGGTTTTCGTTCGTCACTCATGGCTCAGCGCCTCCTTGCTTTCCTGTTTTTGGGCCAGCCGGTTCTGACGCTGCCGTTTCATATCCGAAAAGAAGTTGCGAAGCGACAGTTCATAGGTGCCGAAAATGCCTTTCGGACGGAACATGATCACGATGATGAGGATGACGGCATACACCAGCATCGGGAATGCGAAGATGTTTTGCAACCACATCGGCAGCAACTTGACCCAGACACCGTTCTTGATCTGGTAGTTGACGAGGAACATGATGATCGCAGCGACGATAGAGCCGGTCAGCGAACCCATGCCGCCGAGCACGACCATGACGACAATGAATGTGGAGTTCAGAATACCGCCGTTTGCAAACGCGAAGGAGGCGGTGGAGAGCGTTGCATTCGAGCAGGCGTACAGCGCGCCCGCCACGCCCGCGAAGAACGCGGAGTAGGCAAACGTGAACACCTTGTAGAACGCCGTATTTATGCCGGAGGCGGAGGCCGCGATTTCATCATCACGAATGGCACGAATGGCTCTGCCATACTTGGAGCGAACATACATGAACATCATCGCTATGCAGATCATCGTAACCGCAATCGCGACCCACAGATAGGTCACCTTCAGCGCGGTACCGAAGCCGAGGCCGTTTTGATACAGCGAGGCGGAGGCGGAACCCAGCGCGAGGCCTTCCTGACCGGCAAAGGGCAGGTTGTTGATGATGTTGACAATGATCATGCCAAAACCCAGCGTGATGATCGCAAGATAGTCACCCTTGAGGCGCAGCGCCGGAATACCGACCAACAGACCCACGATAGCCGCGAGAAGACCCGCAATCAGGATACAACCCACAAGCACGAGGATGAAAGCCGTACCGCTCTTTTCGGTAAACACACCTGCGCGTTCCGCGGCAAGCGAGAGCAAC
>JBDKRF010000228.1:0-2284 GCA_039683525.1 Clostridiaceae bacterium | reverse complement strand
ACCATCAAAAAATACCGATACTCCGATCCTCGAAAGATACATCAAATACGTTTTCAGGAAGCAAATCATCGATTTCAACAACTTCAACTACGAGTCCGATCCTGTATATGCGGACAGACTATTTTATGTCAGAAATGAAAAAGCATGTTTTAACACAGGTCTCTACACCAAGAACTATAAGAGCATCTATGGATGTTTCACTCGTAATAAACGCAAAGATGCGATGCAAGACTGGTTTTTCCGAGGATTCTTTGACGATATCGCGCCCGATATGAAGTATGTGCAGCCATTGCCGGATAAACCGGGGTTCTTACTTCCGCTCATCGGAATGACGTATTTCCCCGCGTGGGACATACGCGTAAACGTTAATCATATTCTTTGCGATCCGGACAACTTCGCGCGATTGCCGGTCGAGGTGCAACGAGCGAAGAACCTATCGCTTCTGCTTGAAACCGCCGTCGAATTGGCGCGACGCAAGGCGTCGTTTGAACCCGGTATCGTGGTGCCGCAGGGATATCAGGGCAAGGTGCAGTTCTTGCTTCCTCTGTGCTTGCTGGATACCGAACACATTGACCTCGCCATGACACTGACGCCAATGGACGGCTATTATCTCGGCCATACCTGCCTGACGTTGGAGATGGCTTATCTAAACGCGCGGCTGATCGGCAGACCAGTCGCTCCCTGGCTACTGGAACTCGTGACCTGATCTTCCGGCTGCCGCCCCCAGGGGTTAAGGATATAGCGCATTACAATTGAATAGGGCCCGACGAGCGGCGCTTTTTTGTGCCGCGTGCCGGGTCCTTTTTTTCGTGCGCTCAAAAACGTGCCAATCGTCTGGCTCTGAACGAAAGGAGCCGGACAAATGGAACTGGTCAAAATTGCGTATCGCTTTGCGGATGGACATGTCGAGGAATTGAAGGTGGAAAAGGAGGTTGCGGAAACGCTCAGAGAACTGGATCGGCAGGAATACAACAACAATCATCGCGAAACGCGGAGGCACGTCACTTTCGACTGTACTGAAGAGAAGTCGTGGCTTGCTGTAGATGACCAGAGATTGTCTCGGTTGCTTGATGGTCCGCCTGACGAGATCCGGCTTCGAGTAGCAATCAATCAACTTGAACAGCATCATCGCGATCTGATCATCGCGATATTTTACCGTGGCATAAAAATCGTCGAATATGCGAAACTTACAGGCGTTTCGCAGTCGGCGATCTCTCAACAATTAGGCATCGCAATAAAAAAATTAAAAAAACTTTTGGAATGAGCCTTATATTTCGCGTTTTTCGTGGCCTACGGGTGAAGGGGTTAGTTTTGAACCTTGAAAACTTCACATCCGATGGTCATGAGAAGCCCGTACAGTCGAGGATAACGTCCCAGAGTGCGGCCCGGCGGGATGCGGGGAGCAAAGTGCTGCGCGGCGAAGAACCGGTCATGACCATCGCCCATTCTCCGGGATCGAAGCGTCAAATAGGAGAAACATATCAACCGCCGCCCCTTCCGAAAGGGAACATGGAACAGAACCAAATCAATCGGATGCCGATCAAAGCGCATCCTTACGAGCATCAGCGGCAGGCATATGAATTTGCTTGCCGCTTGTTTGGCCTAACGGGGCACGATCCGCCGACGAGTCGTGGCGTCGCGCTGCTCATGGAAATGGTAACTGGCAAGAGCCTGACCACAATCGCGGTCGCGGGGCGTTTGTGGATCGACCGCAAAGTAGAGCGAATGCTGATCGTCGCACCGTTGTCTATCCTCGGCGTGTGGCAGGAGGAGTTTCTCAAGTTCGCGGATTTCGAGTATTCGCTTATCTTATTAAACGGCAGCGAATCCAAGAAAATCGAGAAAATGCGACAAATTTCGACACATAGCCTGCAAGTCGCCGTCATCAACTACGAATCCGCGTGGCGACTGGAAAAGGAACTCACGGCATGGGACGTTGACCTCATTGTGTGCGACGAAGGGCACAAGATCAAAACGCACAACATCGCTGCGAGTAAGTGCATGCACCGCCTCGGCGTGAAGGCGAGATACCGGATGCTATTGACGGGCACGATCATTACAAACAAAGCGATCGACGTGTTCAGCCCATATAAATTCCTGAGTCCGGCGGTATTCGGCAACAGCTTTTACGCCTTCCGCAATCGTTACTTCGACATGTGCGGATATGGGATGCACACACCCATTCTGAAAAAGGGTATGGCGGACGAATTATCCCGCCGCATTCACAGTATTGCGTTCCGGGCGACAAAGGCGGAGTGCCTCGATCTTCCGGAAACAACGGAGA
>JBDKRF010000227.1:0-8065 GCA_039683525.1 Clostridiaceae bacterium | reverse complement strand
ACGTCTATCCAAAGCTTGTCAAAGTGCTCTCTCACGGGATCAATGCCATCAGCACCGCGGAGGAGATGAGCTATCCCGCGGCAAAAGAGCCAGAGCTTGCCCAGAAAATCGATCAAGTTGCAAAGGAATTCGGCGTGACCGCGCTGGGAACCGGAATCAACCCGGGGCTGATGATGGACTTGCTCGCGATCTGTCTAAGTGGTTGTATGACGAGTGTGGAGAAGGTCACCTGCCGCAGAGTCAATTCGCTTTCGCCCTTTGGTCCGCTGGTCATGCAGGAGCAGGGTGTAGGCTTAACGCCGGAAGCGTTTCAGGAAGGTGTGGAGAAGGGCGAACTCGCGGGCCATGTCGGCTTTGCGGAGAGTGTCGGCATGATTTCGCATGCGCTGGGCTGGAAGATCGACGAGTTTAGCCAGCAGATGGCACCGATTCTGACCGAGGTCGACCGGAAATCGCCCTATGGTTTCGCCGCGCGCGGCAACGTCGCAGGCGTGAACATGACGGGGCAGGGGTATGTAGATGGTAAGGTGATGATCGACATGATCCATCCCCAGCAGATCGAGCCGGAGCTTGGCGGCACGCACACGGGCGACTATATCACGCTGGAAGGTTCGCCGCGCGTCGATATGCGCATTCAGCCGGAGGTCAACGGCGGCATCGGCACCATCGCGATGTGCGTCAACATGATACCGCACGTGATCAATGCACGGCCGGGACTCAAGACGATGATCGACCTGCCCGTTCCGCATGCGATCATGGGAGACATGCGAGATCAGATAGAGGAAGGTTTGCTGAAATAATCAGATTCGAGGTGGCTTTTGTGGCGAAAAAAGGCGATTGGGTTCGCATCCATAGCATTATCTTAACGCCGGAGCAGCGCTCATCCGCCGTGCCGGACGATACAAAGTCCGTGCCGCTGGAACAGTGGACGAAGGGGTATCTGCATGCGGCGACTCCGCTCGGCGGCGAAGCCGTGGTCACCACACGCACGGGCCGCGTCGTGAGCGGTACGCTGGTAGATGAGGTGCCGCACTACAGCCACAGCTTTGGGGACTTTGTACCCGAACTGCAACAGGCTGGCGACGAGGCGTTTCACTTTCTCTTCGGAGGTGACGCGAAATGACGAAGGATAACAGCTTCTCCGCCGTGATGGCGAGAAAAGGCGAGATCATTCGCGCCGCCGTCGGCGTGGACTACAAGCAGTTCGAGAGCGGTTCTATCGCGTTCGATTACGAGAAGATGATGGCGTCCACGGGCTATACGCTGGAGGACGTCATGGAGATCCAGCGCGGGTTTGCGATCGGCAACACGCCGCTGATTGAACTCAAGAACATCACCGCCTTAGTGCGAAAGATCAGTAAAGACGGCTACGGCGCGCGCATCTTTGTCAAGGACGAGGCGGCGAATCCCAGCGGCAGCTTCAAGGTGCGCCGGGCCGCGACGAGCATCCACCACGCCAAGCGCATGGGCTACAAGGGCGCGCTTTCCGCGACGAGCGGTAACTACGGCGCAGCGGTCGCCAGCTGCTGCGCAAAGAGCGGATTGCCGTGCATCGTCGTGCAGGAATGCTACGATTCGCGCGGCATGGGGCAGCCGGAGATCATCGAAAAAGCGCGCAAGTGTGAAGCCCTCGGCGCGGAGGTCGTGCAGCTTACGGTTGGCCCGGAGCTATTCTACACGGTTCTTCGCATGCTTGAGGACACGGGCTATTTCAACGCCTCGCTTTACACGGCGTTTGGCATTGCGGGCATCGAGACGCTGGGCTACGAAGTAGCAGAGCAGTGCAGAGCGCAGCTCGGCAAGGACCCGGACGTGGTCGTCTGCACCAATGCTGGCGGTGGTAACCTCACGGGCACCGCGCGCGGCCTGCAGAAGGCGAACTGCAATCCTGTTGTCGTCGCCGCAAGCGTCAACCTCAAAGGGCTGCACATGGCGAGCGACACGCAGTTCAATAAAAAATCGTTTACGACCGGACACACGGGGTTCGGCATGCCATTTTCCACCTGGCCGGATCGCAGCGACGTGCCGCGCGGCGCGGCAAGACCGCTTCGGTACATGGATCGCTACGTGACGGTCAATCAGGGTGAAGTGTTCTACACGACCGAGCTGCTTGCGCGCTTAGAGGGCATCGAGCGCGGGCCCGCGGGCAACACGAGCCTCGCCGCCGCGATTTCACTTGCGCAGGAGCTGCCGGACGATGCCGTCATCGTCGTGCAAGAGACGGAGTATACTGGCGCTGGCAAACACGGCAGTGCGCAACTGAGCTTTGCGCGGCAAAATGGGATTCGGGTTTCGTTCGGCAATCCTATGGACGAAATCGCGGGTGAGAGCATCATCCTGCCCGCGCATCCGTCTCTGCTGCACGCCGTGGACGTCGATCTCGATCATATGCGCCGCTCGCTGATCACGCACGCGGCGGCGATGGTCGACCACGCGCCGACGGAAGAAGACATCGCGTTTCTCGCGGAAGAGACGAAGACGAGCAAGCAATTCGTGCTCGAATCGCTTAAACAGTAATAGATCCTGAACAACATCGGGAGGAACATATGATCAAACGAGAAGACGATTTTCAATTGAGACACGAACACCTGAAAAACCTGAGCGATGAAGAACTCAAGGTGCGCTTCTGGACGCTCACCGGGAAACTGGTCGATCCGCTGCTGGAGCTTGCCAAGGAGAACACCTCGCCCGCCATTGAGCGAAGCGTACTTTTACGAATGGGCTTTTCTTCACTGGAAGCAAAAGCGATCGTGGAGACCTGTCTGGAAAAGAACCTGCTTGGTCACGGCGCGGGGAACGTGGTCTACCGTTACGCGAAGAAAAACGGGCTGGAGATCCGCGAAGCCGGGCTTGCACTGTTGATTCCTTCGAACATGGAACAGGCATCCCGCTTGTTTGGAGGCGAACAATGAGCGACTATCGTCTACTGCCGGATGAAAACATCGACGTTGCTAAGATTTTAGAAGATTTGGAGCACTATCACCCCCGCCGCAAAGGGTGGACGTGGCGCGAGCCCGCGCCGAACCTCACGATGGGGCCGTTTACGTATCACGATTGCAGCAAGCCGCTCAAGGACGGCGTGCCGCTTCCGCCCGCGCACTATTTTGGCGACGTTGACCCGCAGCCGATGCCGGTCATCACGACCGAGATTGCGAGCGGTCGATTTGAGGACGACATCCGGCGCATGCGCATGGCAGCGCACCACGGCGCGGATCACATCATGGTCATCCGCACCTCCGGGCAGAGCCATTACGACGGCCTGATCGAGGGCACACCGCAGGGCAGCGGGGGCGTTCCGATCACCCGCAAACAGGTGCGCGCGCAGAGAAAAGCGCTCGACTTGATCGAGGACGAAGTGGGCAGACCCATCAATTTTCACAGCTATGTTAGCGGTGTGGCAGGGCCGGACATCGCGGTGATGTTCGCGGAAGAGGGCGTCAACGGCTGCCATCAAGACCCGCAGTATAACGTCATCTATAGAAACATCAACATGCTGCGCTCGTTTGTGGACGCGGCGGAGAGTAAACAGCTCATCGCGTGGGGTGGCATGGCGCAGATTGACGGCGCGCACAACGCCAACGCCACCGCGCGAGATGCGTGGAAGGTCATGCCGGAGCTCATGGTGCAGCACGCGATCAACGCGCTGTATTCGTATAAGGGCGGCGTACCGAAGGAGAACATCTGCCTTTCCACCGTGCCGCCGACGGCGACGCCGGGGCCTTGTGTGTATATGGATCTGCCGTATGCGGTCGCGCTTCGCAATCTCTTTACGGGTTATCGCATGCGCGCGCAGATGAACACAAAGTATATCGAGTCCAGCACGCGCGAGGCGACGGTGACCCATGTTTTGAACATGGTCGTGAGCAAGCTGACCAGCGCGGATATTCAGTCCACGATCACGCCGGACGAAGGGCGCAACGTGCCCTGGCACATCTACAACATTGAGGCTTGCGACACCGCCAAGCAGACGCTGGTAGGTCTCGACGGCTTGATGGAGATGGTGGAGCTGAAAAAAGACGGTTATCTGGAAGAAAAGTCGCGCGAACTGACCGAGAGAGCCGTGCTGTTCCTCGAAGAGATGATCGAACGCGGCGGCTATTTCGCGGCGGTTGAGAGCGGCATGTTCGTCGACAGCGGGCTCTTCCCGGAACGCAAGGGAGACGGAATCGCGCGGAAACTCGCAGCCGGAATCGGCGCGGGCACGGTGATCAAGCGCGAAGCGGACTATATGGCGCCCGTTACCGCTCACTACGGCAGAAACAACGTCGCGCAATACGGCGCAGATCCAAAGAACCCCTCTGCGCTCATCGGCGGCTGCACGCTGGAAGTGCCGGAGAAGATCGTCTACATCGACGAACTCGACGAGGACGACAACGTCTATCTGCGCATGGACGCGGTCAAAGACTTTGCCCAACCCAACGCGGCAAAGATCCGGCCGGAGATGGAGTGGCTTGCGGACGGAACGGTGCTCCTCACGTTCTGCTTCCCCGCGGAGAAGAAGATTGCAGAAGCCGCCGCCATCGAGTGCGCAAAGCGCATGAATCTCAAGGACATCGCGGTAATCTCACGCGAGGTGCTGCACCGCGCGGAGGGCACGCGCATTGAACTCAAAGGCAAGGTTGATTTTGACATCGACCTCACCTCGCTGACCATTCCCGCTGAGCCGGATGAGCTGAGTGAGGACGAGCTACGCGCCGCGATCAAGCAAAGGCCTATGCGCGTGGTCTGCGGCACCATCGGTGAGGACGAGCATTCGGTCGGACTTCGTGAAATCATCGACATCAAGCACGGCGGCATCGAGAAATACGGCATCGAGGTGCACTATCTCGGCACCTCCGTACCGCCGGAGAAGCTGGTCGGAGCCGCCATCGAGCTCAACGCGGACGCGATGCTTGCGTCGGTCATCATCTCACATGACGACATCCACTATAAGAACATTGCTCGTATCGATCGCATCGCGCGGGAGATGGGCGTGCGCGACAAGCTCCTGTTTGCCGCGGGCGGCACGCAGGTAGAGGGAGACAAGGCGAAGGAAGCCGGTGCTGACGCAGGCTTTGGCAGAGGCACGCATGGCAACCACGTTGCGACTTTCTTAGTCAAAGAACGCGAACGCCGCGAGAAAAAATAGTTATTGAGTTATCGTTCAAATATACAAAGATGTGTGATTTTAACGATAAAAAGTGAGAAAGAATAAGATGTTTGCGGACGTACTCATCGCCGAGATCGGCTCCACCACCACACTGGTCAGCGCGTTTGCTCTAGGCGACGTGCCGCATCTGCTTGGACAGGGGCAAGCCGCGACGACGGTGCTGGAAGGCGACGTGCGCACGGGGTTAAGCAATGCCATTGAAGCATTGAAAGCAAACCTCGGCACGAGTACACTCGACTATGGCGAACTGCTTGCCTCGTCCAGCGCGGCAGGCGGCTTAAAGATGTGCGTCCACGGTTTGGTTTACGACATGACGGTCAGCGCCGCGCGGGCTGCCGCTCTTGGCGCCGGCGCAATCGTGCGCCAGACCACGGCGGGCAAGCTGACGGACGACGATCTCGCAGAACAACACAAAATCAAGCCGAATCTGATCCTGATTGCGGGCGGTACGGATGGCGGTGAGCGGGAGACCGCGCTCTACAACGCCAAACGCATCGCTCAGGAAGGCACGGGCGCGCCTGTGCTATACGCGGGCAACGCGCAGAACCAGAGCGCAATCCGTACGATCATCGAGCAGGCAAATGTGCCCGTCTACATCACGGAGAACGTCTATCCGCGTCTCGACGCGCTGAATATCGAGCCTGTGAGGCGGGTGATTCACGCAGCGTTTGAAAAACACATCGTGACAGCGCCCGGCATGGAGCACATCCGCGATCTGGTCACGGGTTCCATCCTGCCCACACCCGGCGCGGTGATGGAAGCAACAATGCTGTTGTATGAGGAGATCGGCGATCTCGTTGTGCTCGATATCGGCGGAGCGACGACCGACGTACATTCGGTCTCGCAGGGATCGGAGGAGATTGCGCAGCTTCTGACCGCGCCGGAACCGTTCAACAAACGAACGGTCGAGGGCGACCTGGGATTATTCGTCAACGCGCATCATCTGGTGGAGCAGATCGGCGATGCGAAGCTTTCGCGCGAGCTGGGGATGGATGTCGCGGCAGTGATGCGGGACTATCAGCCGATTCCGAAGAACGAAGCGCAGTTTACGTTGACGACGCGACTGTGTCTGGAAGCGGGGTTGACTGCAATTTCCCGCCACGCGGGAAGACTGCGCCACTACTATACCCCGCAAGGCAGAGCAACTGCCGCCGAGGGCAAAGACCTGACACAGGTTAAGTCCATAATCGGCACGGGCGGCGCGCTGACGCGTCTGCCGGAGAGGGAAGCGATCCTTCGCAAACTAGCGGACTGCAACGCGGGCGGGAGTATGCTCTATCCCAAGCCGGGAGCCATGCGGCTTGCATTTGACGAAAGCTATATCATGGCGTCGCTTGGCGTACTGGCGAAGACGAATCCGCAAGCGGCGAAACTCTTATTACAATCGACTTTACGAATGGCATAACGAACAACAGAGGTACCTATGGCGACTTACCCGCGCATCACGGCGGACTTAACAAAAATCAAACACAACATCGATATGCTCCAGGCGCTGTGCGCGGAGAACGGCGTTTCCATCGCCGCGGTCACGAAAGTGGTCTGCGCGGATGAGCGAATCGTGCGCGTGCTCGAAGAGAGCGGGGCATCCATGCTTGCCGATGCGCGAACGGAAAACCTCGCGCGGCTCCACACCAACAAACCGAAGCTGCTGTTGCGCGCGCCCGCGCCGGAAGAAGCTGATGAGACGGTTCTTTTAGCGGACATCAGCTTGGTTTCTGAAATTTCCACGATTCGCGCGCTGGGAAAAGCCGCGCGCGCCGCGGGAAAGACGCATGAGATCATCCTCATGATCGATTTAGGAGACCTGCGCGAGGGACTTCTATTTTTGGATCGCGAGGCGATCTATCGCGCGGCGGACGCGGCAAAAGAGGAGCAGGGGATTGAGCTGCTCGGTGTGGGGACAAACTTGACCTGCTACGGCGCGATCTTGCCAGACGAAAACAATCTCGGCGAACTTTGCAATATCGTGGACGAGCTTCGCGCTCGAACGGGGCTACGTATCCCGATCGTATCCGGCGGCAACAGCAGCTCACTGGGGCTACTCAAGCGCGGACTCGTGCCGGAGTGCGTCAACCACCTGCGGCTGGGGGAATCGATCTTCCTTGGCAACGATACCGCCGCCTGCCGTGTCATGAACGGACTCTATGGAGACGCATTTACGCTCTCAACCCGGCTCATCGAGGTGCAACGAAAGCCAAGCGTGCCGATCGGGGAAAGCGGGGCAAATGCGTTTGGCGAGCACCCAACGTTTGAAAGCCTTGGCGATCAGGTGCGCGGCATCTGCAAAATCGGTCGTCAGGACACGGTTGCGGATGGACTTTCTCCGAGAGACAGCGACATCAAGATCATCGGCGCAAGCTCGGATCACCTGATTGTGGACCTCACGCACGCGAAAGAATACCGCGTAGGCGATGTGCTTGAGTTTACGCCGGACTACGGCGCGCTGCTTCGGGCGTATACCAGCCCGTATGTTTTCCGAGATTACATCGAATAACAGAATTGAACCAAGCAAAACGGACGGCAATGAGCCGTCCGTTTGTTTTGATGTTTCTTATTTGGTTTACGGGGTGACTCCCGGATCGGGGGACGGGGTTGCATCTGCGTCCGCCACGATGACTTCCTGCCAAACGGGGCTGGTCTCCATCGTGTCCTTCAAGTCTTCCCAACCATCCGCTTTGTTGCCCAGCGTCGTCATACTAAAGCCGACGCGGCTGTCGTTGTACGGGTGTTTCTGCGTGTACTCCATCCAGAGCTCGGTCTCATCGTTGTAGACCATGTTGGTCGACCACTGAGCGTTGCCGGAGAAATCGGCATTCTTCGTGCTGTAGACGACGGGGACATAGCTGCTGCCGGGGCCGCTGATATAAACCTGTACATAAAGGGTTTTGTCCTGCTGGTACTGGGTTGCATCCACAA
>JBDKRF010000226.1:0-3708 GCA_039683525.1 Clostridiaceae bacterium | reverse complement strand
AGATGACCCAAAAGTGTAATTACGTTTTTCATTTCCTCGCAAATAAAACGCCAAAACAAGAGACCGATGCCAACGGGCTCTTGTTTTAGCATGAGCTTAAAAGGAGGGAGTCCACTTCAAAAGTCGTTTCATTACTGCACGACCCAATCGTACGCCAGTTTCAGTTTTAGGGATGATTATATTGTCAATCGTAAAGCAAACATCTTTAATCACTCTGTTGCCCTTACGCTAACAATGTAAGCCAAATAAAAACCACCCATTGGGTGGTTTTTGTTTATCTTGCTATCAAAGAAGCTAAATGGACGGATCAAAAAGATCCGCCCAAAGCTTCCTCAGCGTTGCTGCTGCAGCGTGAATTCACGCATGTTCGCCTTCTCTTCTTCGGTGAACTTTCTCAGCGTGTTGATCGTTTCCCCGTTGTTCCACTTGCGGTCGCCGACGTCATCCGCAGTACCCATGATGGTGACGTTGACCTGGCGATGACGGGCGCGCACGTGATCCCAGTCGATAAAGTAGATATGCGCAAATTCGCCCGCGTCCAGCTTGCCGTCCTTGATGGTGACGCTCTCGCTGCGACCGAAGAACACGCTTCTGAGGTGTCCGTCCGTGTTCATGCTGGTGAAGTTACCGGGTTCGTCGCAAGCGCGGCCAAACTGCGCGTGGACGGGCCCCGGATGGCGATACTGGTTCTCTTCCGCAAAATCCGGAATCATCTTGCGCATGATGTCTAATAAATCGTGCTGCAAGTACTCCAGATCAAACGAATCCAGATCGTGCGAGCATTCCTGAATCATCACGGAACACGTCGTATGATGCGAGACGATGGAGCATGTGCCGTTTTTTACGCCTGAAGCCGCAACGATTTCCATGATCTCCTTTGAGATATCGTGAAACGTGGGGATCCATCCGCGGGACTGCAGCTCGATCTCTTTTTGAAACACTTTGAATTCCATATTTTCAACCTCCTGATTGTTGTGATATTGATTACACTTTTATTATTTGCGTCCTGCAACGCGGTCATCCCAAGCGCTGCGAACGGCTAAAATCATCTCGTCCACCATCGCGGCCCTATCCTTCGCCTTCACCACTCCGCTGGAAGAACCGGTCGCTTCCGCACCCGCGCGAATCACGCGATACACGTCCTCGCCATTGCTGATGCCCGCGCCTTGCAGCACGAAGATATCGGGATCAACGTCCTTCACCGCGCGAATCGCGGCCTCGACATACGCCATGTCGCTGGTTTGTCCGGTGCCGATGAGTCCAGTAGGCTCCGCTACGATGATGTTCGGGCGCAGTTTGGCTACCGCTGCGGACTCCTCCGGCGTATCCGTGCAGACGATGGTAGCGAGGCCTACCTCATCCGCACGCCGGATGGTCTTTGCAAGCACGGAGAGCGAAATCGGCTTTTCGCAGTGGTTGAGCATCACGCCTTTTGCGCCCGCGGCAACCAAAGACTCCGGCAGCGTGTCCGCCAGCCCTCTGCCCGGAACGATCGGGTCCATGTGCGGCGCAAAGACGAAGATTCGCTCCGTTGCCTCCGCAACGCGGCGCAGCTCGACAATGGGGGTTGTGAAGATGATATCGACGTCGTACTTCTTCGCCGCGGCGTCTGCTGCGAGCGCAAGCTGCAACACATCGTCCCCGAAGAGGTACGATTTCGGGCCGATCTCAAAAAACGGGGGCTTGAGTTGAAATCCGTTCAGCAAAATCCGTTCTCTCCCTTATTTTTAACCTATCGATATTTTAATCTTTCGATCGAGACGGATGCAGGTGCATCCGTTTAATGACGTTAGCTTACTCCATATTTTCTTTATAGTCAATATTATTATCTCTTTTATTCTCTATTGATTTCTTTATAGAATACTTTTATACTGTTTTTAGAAAGTATCATTTTCCACATCATCAACAATCATCTGATGGAGGCACAAAGAATGTCGGAAGAATCTACGATAAAAGCCCTTGAGAGCACGTATCAAATCGAAGCGGATGCCATCCGGCACGCGCTTGGCGGCATCCGGCATGAAGACTTTCTGCGCGCGGTAAGCGCGCTTGCGCATGCGTCGCGCATCGCGGCGAGCGGCTGCGGACACTCCGGCATCTGCTGCCAGCACTTTGCGCATCTCATGTGCTGCATCGAGCGACCTGCCCGCTTTATCTCCCCCGCCGAAGCCGTACACGGCGCAAGCGGTTTCTTGCAGGCGGGCGACGTCATGCTGCTGGCTTCGCGCGGTGGGAAGACGGCGGAGCTTTTGCCGATTCTCTCCATCTGTAAGCAAAAGGGCGTCATCGTAATAGCGGTGACCGAAAATCTGGGTTCACCGCTTGCTACTGGCGCGGATATCGTGTTGCAAACGCTGGTGACCCGTGAGGTCGATCGCTTCAACGCGCAGGGAACGACCAGCTTCACCGTTCTTTCTGTCCTATTTGACGCGCTGCAAGCCGCGCTTATCGAGGAAACGGGCTTTGTCAACGAACAGTTTGCGCTGATCCATCCCGGCGGCGCGGTCGGCGAGCGGTTGAATCACGGCGCGGATTCCACCGTTTCGCCCGTAGCCAACGGCGTGGTATAATACCCGTAAACGAACCGACATCGACCAAAGGAGCGCGAATCGTATGGCTGGAGAATTAAAGATCGACGTCCGCAGAAAAAAGATTCTGGAGATTCTCCGCCGGGACGGGCAGGTTCGCGTGTCGCAGCTGAGTGATGCGCTCGGCGCAACCGTCGTTACCATCCGCAGCGATCTGGACGCGCTGGAGCAGGACGGCTATCTGGAGCGCACGCAGGGCGGCGCGATACAGACCATGAAAAACTACTATAATCTCGAGTTCCAGCGCCGCAAGCAGGAACACATGGAAAACAAAAAGGCCATTGCCGCTGCTGCGGCAGGCCTCGTTCACGACGGAGACACGCTGTTCATCAACTCCGGTACCACCACATATTTCACCGCGGTCGAGCTCAAGCAGCGCAAGAATCTCAACGTGGTCACAAACTCCATCTCCGTCGCGGTGGAACTGGGCGGGCTGCCGACCTTTCGCGTGATTCTACTTGGCGGAGACATCAGCGCGCAATACTCCTTTACCTACGGCGAAGACGTGAAGGAGCAAATCTCTCGTTACCGCGCAAACTTGGCGATTCTCTCCGTGGACGGCATTCAGCCCGGCGCGGGCATCACCACCTATCACGCCGAGGAAAGCGTGATTGATCGCATCATGATGGAGCGCGCGCAGTCCTCTATCATCGTCGCGGACAGCACAAAGCTCGGCAGAGAGAGCTTTTCCCGTATCAGCGCGTTATCACCGAAGACGCTGATACTCACCGACAGCGGCGCAAACGCCGAAATCGTAAGCCAAATTCGCGCGGATGGTGTCGATCTACGATTGATCTGAACTGCGTCGGTTGTATCGTTGTTTATGGTTCTGCAAATCCGCCTTCATCGGAGGCGGTTTTTTTGATAAATCGGTTGATCGAGACGAAATACCAAACGGCGCAGATCAGATATGCGGCAGCGCACACGATCAAGAGCGCAACCGTCGGAATTTTTCCCAGCAGCGCGCCGACCAGATAGGACATCGCAGCCGCTGCAATGCTGAAGAGCACCGTTCGCCACGCATTGTAGACGCCGGACACGGCAGGATCGATCAGCTGAAACACCATGGATGGCACGGCGTAATCGACCAAAGTCCTACCCATGTACCCAAGCATTGCAA
>JBDKRF010000225.1:0-2925 GCA_039683525.1 Clostridiaceae bacterium | reverse complement strand
ATTCTCTTCGGCGGGGGTTTGTTGCGCGCTATCGCACGCCGCTTTCAACTTGGCGATGCCCACCGTGATCCCCAGTGACGGATTCGCCTTCTTCCACACCTTCGGATCTGTCCATGAATCGTTCTCTTCGGTACCGTAGATTACCGGATAAAATGTTGGATCGGTTTTCCTGCCGTCGAGGATGTCCTTGGCTTTCGAATGCACTTCCCAGCAGATGGAGTTAGTGTTGTCGCCGGCCGTTGTAATAAGAAAATACAACGGCTGCATGCGCGCGTCGCCGCTGCCCTTGGTCATAACGTCAAAAAGGCGGCGGTTCGGTTGCGTGTGCAGTTCGTCAAAAATCACACCGTGTGTGTTAAAGCCGTGCTTGTTTGCAACATCGGCGCTGAGCACCTGATAGTAGCTCCCGGTCGGCAGGTACACGAGCCGCTTCTGCGACGCGAGAATCTTCACCCGCTTCGCCAGCGCCGGACACATGGTAACCATGTCCTTTGCAACCTCAAACACGATCGAGGCTTGCTGTCGGTCGGCGGCGCACCCATACACTTCCGCGCGCTCTTCGTTATCGCCACATGTCAATAGCAGCGCGACCGCAGCCGCGAGCTCAGACTTACCATTCTTCTTTGGTATCTCGATGTACGCCGTGTTGAACTGGCGGTATCCGCTCGTCTTCAGGGTTCCAAACACATCGCGGATGATCTGTTCCTGCCAGTCGATCAGCAGAAACGGCTTCCCCGCCCATGTACCCTTTGTGTGCGCAAGGCACTCTATGAAAGCGACGGCGTTGTCCGCCGCTTGTTTGTCATACACCGAATCCTTCGCTTTGAATGGAGTCGGCGTGTACTTCTTCAGCTTCCTAATCACAGCCGCCTCTTTCAAACCAGCAGGCATAAAAAAGAGCCTCCCTTCAGGAAGCTCACGTGGTAGCCTGTGCGATTTAGTTGTATTCTCTCAGGATCTGCTCGTAAACCGCCTTCACCTGCGCACCGCTCGGTTTCTTCGACCAGCCTCTATCATACTGTACGAAAAGCTGTCCGTCTTTCCAAATCTCAAGCTTCGAAATTCGTCCGTTTGAAATTCCGTATTCCGAGCCCTCGTCGTATTGCTTGATGTAAAAGCTGTACCCGTCAATCGTCCCTTTGATCCACATTGCTTTGCCCTCCGTGCTTTGTTGTTTGCCTTTCGGCATGTGTATATATCACTCTACGGGCTTGGAATAGCAAGTGAATTCTGTAATAAATCTTCAATATTGTTTGTAATTGTCTTGGGTAAGGAACTCATCTGTTTGCGGGTGATCGCAAAACACGGAAGTCCGCGTGAGCCTCCGTGTTCGCTTTGGTTTGCTTCTCAACCGCGCTTGGGGCAACCGCCCAATCCGTTTCATAAACGCGTCAGTGGTGGCGACGTTGCCCCACGTTGGATTACTCAAAATCAAGAGGTCGCGACGTCCGTTCCGTTGAACTGCACCGCCGCCTTCAAAATTTCGGTATCGAACCCAGCCGCTTTGTATCCCTCGAGAAGCGTACTGTAATAGAAGGCGCTCGGCTTGTTCGGTGGCTTGTTGCCAATCAGGATGTATACATAAGCATCCATCGCAGCACCATTCAAGCGTACCTTTACCGTATCCTTTCGGTACAAATCTGGCACCCCGATCCAGCGGTCGAGCGCGACCTCGTCTTGTGGGGTTATCTCCCACAGTAGTGCGGGGACGCTGCCACCCTTCGCCTTTTCAATTGTCGCAACCGCGCAGGCATTACCACCGCGAAATGCAAGTCTGAAGCTCTTCAACTCTGTCGTCCCGAGGAGCTTTGCGGTCGGACAATGCTTAGCCATCTCGCCGCGATTCAGACCGACGCCATATGCGGCAAACAATTGATTACTCATTGTCCTCAATCCTCCGGCACTCATCTTCGCCGAACACCACTCCGAGCGAGCTCCCGCAATCCCAATTCACATGGATCGTTCCGATATCGTCGACCAAGGTGACCGTCCCTCGGTCACCATGTGGCAGGTTGGTGTAAGGATCTCTCATGCGAATCAGCATCACCCGAGTGCCGGGTGTGTAATACTCTTTGAGCTGTTTCAACATCTCTGGATGAATCCCAATCATTCTTCGTCACCCGCTTCCTTCGCGGTGCGAAACGCAGCATTGCCAAAAAGGTTTTTCAGCAGGATCTTTCGCGCTTCCTTGTACCCTGAACCGATAAATCCGAGTCGCAGCAGGAAGCAGCGGAAGGCATACTTTTCGTTTTCGACTTCCTGTTCCGTCGCGCTTGCTCGCTTTTGTGTACGCGCCAGTTCGCAAAGCCCATGTACCAGTTGGTAGAAAGCTGCAATCTCAGCCTGATCGTTGGTCGAGTTGAACCACCTAAACTCAATCCTGTCAGAATGTTCTGTGATCGGGAGGCTGTCCGTATTGAGCGCTTTCTTGAGCAGTGTCGCTTTACTCGCGACTAGCCGCCGTAGGTTCTCCATGGCGGTTGGCGTCATGCCATTCATCGGCAGCTCGACTGCGAGGCGGTCGGGATCGACAGTGCGAGATTTTTCTTTTCTCAGTTGATACGGCTCGACCGCTTTGGGTTCAGCGGGCTTTGCCGCTTCGCCGACCCGTTCGCCGATGAAGCCGTCGTGTGCCAGTTCGCGGATCAGCATTTCGATCTGCGCCTCGTCCGTGCCTTCCGGGCAAGTGACCGTGCCGTTCTTGTCGACCGTGTAAGCTCCCACCTGAAACGCGAAGCTCGGTGCACCGAGGTATCGCGTCGCATCCTGCAGGGTATCCCGCATGACCACGACCAGTGCCTTTCGTCTGTCCCCCGTTACGTTGTACTTGATCTGCATTGTGAATACCTTCCTTTCGATTTTGTAGTCACATACATCACTCTTTCGGGTGTGAATATCAAGCTAATTATCTGTGTTCTGGGGAAC
>JBDKRF010000224.1:0-5499 GCA_039683525.1 Clostridiaceae bacterium | reverse complement strand
GACGCCCGGCGCAACGATATAATCAAAAAAATGCGTGACGTCTGCACGCGGAAACATCACCCGATACGGAATCGGAAGAACGTCCCAGATTCTGCGATAGATGCCGTATGGCAAGAGCGCGTTGTAGTGGACTTTTCCGCTCATGCCGAGGTCTTTTAGCTTCGGATTGCGCATGCAGAAATTGAAATAGTTGCCGCTGACTTCAGCCGCATCCATTTCGTAAATTCGCTTTGCCAACTGGAAAGTATAGTGCCCAATACCGCTCATCTGATTGGAGCAGGGCTGCAGTTCCAGTGCAATCTTCATGCGTTCCCCCGATCCGAATGGACGATACCGCTCATGTCGCGCTCCAGCGCATCAAGGATGTCGAGGCTTGTCTGCTTCGTCTCCGCCGTCGCGGTCAGGTAGACCTTGAGCTTCGGCTCGGTGCCGGACGGGCGAATGACCGCCTCGTTACCGCCCGCGAGGAAGAAGCGCAGCACATTGGATTTCGGCAGCAGTATATGCGTTCGAGCGCCACCCGCAGTCACGCGGATCGAGCGCTGATAGTCCGCAATCTCTTCCACCGCAAGGCCGCCGATCTGCGAGGGCGCGTGTTCGCGCAGGGACGCAATCAGCGCGTTCATCTTGGCAAAGCCCGCGCTGCCTTCAAACGAGAAGGATAGAAGGCGGCTTTGATAAAAACCAAACGTGCGATACAACTCGTCCAGCACATCCAGCAGGCTCTTGCCCTGCGCTTTATAATAGGAAAATAACTCACAGATCAGGAGCGACGCGTTGACCGCGTCCTTATCGCGCACGAAGCTGCCGCTGAGATAGCCGTAGCTTTCCTCAAAACCGAAGAGATAACGCTTCGCCTCACCGCGGCTCTCGAGAAGGCCGATCTGCTCGCCGATGAACTTGAATCCCGTCAGCACATCGATCAGCTCAACGTCGTACTTCGCCGCAACCCGCTTCGCCATCGGAGTGGTCACAATGGTGGACACCGCGACGGGATGCGCAGGCATGGTTCCGGCCTTTTGCCGCATCTTGCACAAGAAATCCAGCAGCAGCACACCCATCTCATTTCCGCTGATGAGCGTGTAGCCGTCTTGACTTTTAACGGCGGCGCCCACACGGTCACAGTCCGGGTCGGTCGCGAGTAGCAGATCGCTGCCCGTCTGCTCCGCCCAGCGCAGGCCAACCGCCAGCGCCTCCCGCACCTCAGGGTTCGGAAACGGGCAGGTGGGAAAGTTCCCGTCCGGATCACGCTGCTCGGTCGGGATCACGATATTGGTAAAGCCGTGCTCACGCAGGCAGCGCGGAACGCAGTTGATGCCCGCGCCGTTGAGCGGCGTATACACGATGGAAACGCTGCGGTCAACCTCGCGCGGGAGGACGGAAGCGGTCGCCACCGCGTCCAGATACCGGCGGACGGTCTCTTCGCCGATCCAGTGAATGCGACCTGTTTGCAGCCCCTCGTCAAAATCGACGCGCGCGACATCCGTGAACGGGTCTACCGCATCGATCATGTGCTGAATCTCGGCGGCGGCTTCCGTGGTAATCTGGCAGCCATCCGGTCCATAGACCTTGTAACCGTTGTATTTCGCGGGGTTGTGGCTCGCGGTCAGCACGATGCCGCCGCTGCAGCCAAGGTCCCGCACCGCAAACGAGAGCGAAGGCGTCGGCATGATGACGGGATACATCCAGACCTGAATGCCGTTGCCCGCGAACACCTCAGCCGCGGCGCGCGCAAAAAGATCGCTCTTGATGCGGCTGTCATAAGCAATCGCAATCTTCGGCTCGGCGAATTTCGCGACGCAATATTGGCTGTAGCCCTGCGAGGCTTTCGCTACCGTATAAACGTTCATCCGGTTCGTGCCCGCGCCGATGACCCCGCGCAGGCCGCCCGTTCCAAACTCCAGCTCGCGATAGAATCGGTCTTCGATTTCTTCCGGCTTCTGCGCGATCGCTTGCAGCTCCTGCAAAAGATCCGCATCCCGCGTTGCTTTTTCGCACCAGAGGCGGTAGGTTTCCTGCATGTTCATCCCTGTATTACCTTCTCCACGATCGTATTCAGCTGCTCTGCGGATTGCGTCCAGTCAAAGCGAGCCGCATTTTCATATCCCTTGGTTACGAGTTTTTCTGAGAACGAGGCGTCGCACAGCACTTGACGCATGCCGCGGCAGATATCCTCCACGCTTTGCGGGTCAACATAACAGGCGCTGTCCGCCCCGCCGACCTCCGGTAGAGACGACGTGTTGCTCGCCAGTACGGGAACCCCGCACTGCTGTGCCTCAATGATCGGAATGCCGAATCCCTCATACAGCGTGGGAAACGCAAACAGGCTCGCCGCGGAATAGAGCCCCGGCATATCCTCATCCGCAACAAAATCCAAAAAGCGGATGTCCTCCGCGTGCTTGATGTCCGCCATCGCGGCATGCCGGTCAAACTTCCAGCCGTATTCTCCGGCGAGGATGAGCTGATAGGGAAAATCGCCCATCTCTTTTGCCTGATCAAACGCTTGGATCAACCGCGCGAGGTTTTTGCGCGGGTTCGCGTTGCCGACAAAGAGGATATACGGTTGATCGAGGCGATATTTCTCCCGCACCTGAGAAAGCGCATCCTGGTCTTCCACGCGGGCATAGCGCTTGTTTGCGGCGCAATAGACCACATCGATCTTGTTTGCGTCGATGTGGAGCAGCTCGATCATTTCGTTTTTCGTAAACGCGGAGATGGCGACATAGCGCGCCGATTTCTTCAGTAGATAGCGATATTGCAGCCGCCAGATCAGCACACGGGAAAGCTGGTAGACATCCGGCATGCGCAACAGCGCAAGATCCGTCACCACGGGTACCACACGGCAGGATTTCGGCAGAAAGAACGGCACCTTGGAGTCCGTTGTCAATAAAACGCTGTTACGGCAGTACTTTTTGCCGAAAAAGAGGCTTTGAAACAGAATACGCCGTATCCCCTGCCGATGAGAATACGGCGAATATGACAGCGTCACATGGTCTCCCGCATCGATGACCGCGGGGCTATCCTGAGACAGCACAATCCGGCAATCTCTCTGCGTGATTCCGGAGAAACGAATCAACAGCTCCGAAATCAGCACGCCGATTCCGGAACTGTTTTTCTTATAGGCAAGCGCATTGATGACTACGTTCATACACTCCAAACCATAACACCTGTATACTTAGTATACTACCTTAATCACGGTCTGTTTTCAAGCTATACCGGTGCTAAATGATTATCCTGTCACGTTGGATTTCATCCCGCCCACCGCTCAAAGGAATCCGCGCGTAACAGATTCCGCGGATCTCGACGAAGATGTGTCAGGTTGCAACGCGGTCTAAAGACATGTGTATGATAAAAAATTGCTGCTACACGAATGCGTCTTTCCTGCAACAAAACTGTTAATTCGATATGCTGAGGCGAACTCCGGCAAACGCCATCGTTATGATCTGCGTTTTGCGTCCGGCGAGCCGCCCTGGAGCCTGGCGCCGCATTCCTCGCAACGGTGCGCGGAGATGTTCTTACCCAAAAATGCGTTGCAATTGGGACACCTCCAGTTGATGAGCGTAAACGCAACCACACCAACCAGAAACAGGATCGCCGCAATCGCCATTCCCCCGTCGCCGATAAAAGGCAACCGCTTGGAGAATGATTGCAACAGATACAGAAGAACGACCGGAATGCAAAGGAGAACCACGATCCATTGCTTTTTCCTGCGCTTTTGATATTCCTTCATCACCGGTGTCATGATTGTTTTCCCCCTACCCACTTTAAGCAATAAGAATCGATCATAAGATGGTTGCATCATACCATCCGAACGGTTGCGATGACGCAAGACGTAACAAACGGTCGCTATATTGTTATGAATGCAGTTGCGCCGACGAAAACCGCATCCAAATATACATGCAAATTATAATCGATGATTGTATTTTTGTCATTCGAAACCAATGGTTGCTGTCAATGTATCCGTGCTATAATAAACTCAATTTGATCATTTGATCCAAGTCGCGCCCAACGAACACCCGCATGACGCAATCTAACGCATGTGCTTGATCAACAGTCTCTGTCGCAGAGAAGAAACGATGATTGGTGGACACCATGAAAACAACAAAGAAACCGAAACACGGCGCCTTCAGCAACATTGCGTTCACGCTCAGGAGCATCGTCCGCATCAATAAGACGCTGCTGCTCTCGATGATCCTGCTCGTGTTTAGCATGGTGGCGCAGCCGGTCGTCGCGGTATATATGCCCAAGTTTATCGTGCAGTTTTTTGAAGAGAAAAGAACCCTTCAGGACCTCCTGCTGCTCGTTGCGGTCTTCGGCATCGTATCCTTAATCCTCAGCCAGATCCGAAGTTTTGCCGACGGCTATTTCCCGCGCATGAAGTCCATGTACCGCAGCATGTGCCTCGGCGCTGAGATGTGCCTTGCCTCCATGCAGGTGGACTACAAGTATCTCTCCTCCGAACAGGGTCAGCTGGAGAGCCAGAAGGCGCAGCGCGCCATCGGCTCTACCACGACCGGCGTGGAGGAAATCGTGACGCGCATTGTGGAATGCAGCGCAAACCTGCTGGGCGCGGTCGTCTACATCTTCATCCTCTCCTCGCTCAATCCGCTGGTCATCCTCGGACTTGCCGTCTGCGGCACGATCAGTTTTCTAATGGGCAACTTAGTCAATCGCTATCGCATCAAGCATATGGACGAAATCAGCAAAGCAGGGCAAAAGTTATACTACCTCACCACCTCCACCACCGACGTGATGTATGCAAAAGACATCCGCATGTATGGTATGTATGACTGGCTCTCCTCGCTCCTTCGAAACGGATTTGACCAGGGTTTTGATTGGGAAATGAAGGTCGCGCAGCGGATGTTCTGGAGTGAGGTGGTCGATGGCCTCATCGCGTTTGTGCGGGACGGGTTTGCGTATCTCTACCTCATCTCGCTCGTGCTCGCCGGAACGATTCCCGTTTCGGCGTTCATCTTGTACATCAGCTCGATCGCGGGATTGTCCATGTGGGTCAGCGGGTTTGCGAAGAACGCAATCCTGCTCAACACCGCGTCGATTCAGGTCTCCGACTTTCGCGTGTTTCTGGAAAAGTCCGAGGAACATCTGCATGATAGACTGCCAAAGGCCGAGTTTACGCAGCCGATGCAGATCGAGTTTCGCCATGTGGACTTTGCCTATGGCGAGCACGTGATCTTCCGGGACTTTAACCTCGTCATCGAGAAGGGTAAAAAGGTGGCGCTCGTCGGCATCAACGGTGCGGGCAAGACCACGCTGGTCAAGCTGCTACTCAACCTTACGTCGCCCGACCGGGGTGAGATTCTCCTAAACGGCGTCGATTCGAGAAAGGTTGATCTCAAACAATATTTCTCGCAGTTCTCGGTCGCGTTTCAGGACGCGCTGATCTTAGCTTATGGCATGGACGTGAATATCTCCATGCGAAACAGCAGAGACACCGATCAAGCGCGGGTGGACGCGGCAATCGCGTCCGCGGGGCTCACC
>JBDKRF010000223.1:0-3706 GCA_039683525.1 Clostridiaceae bacterium | reverse complement strand
TCGAAGTGGAAGATTCCGTTAATCCCGGCGTCAATATGGTTTTCCCCTGCAACGAGATTCAAAAAACAGCTTGGGATTTACTGAGAAACTTCGATCATGCTCTGATTCTCCGCGAAGACGACCCCCTGTTACCTGCAATTCTCGATGTATATGAGAAACAGGGGATCAAAGATGGCGCCCCAACCAACAAAATGAAAGGCCCCGCCTTCAAAACCGAGCTTGCCACCGCTTATCCAGATTGCCGTTTAGTTGTGACCAAAGAGACCATGACCGTCGAAGGTATGATTAAGATTGTTTATGATTTGCTGAAGGATAAGCTGAACATAGCCAAGCTGACCTTCACCAGCGGCGTTAACGCGGCTTCCGAAGTATTTGAGACTCACAACGCCATTGACCGTTGCCCGTTGTGCGGTATTGCTTTAAACGAAAATGGCGTATGTCCCAAGTGTGGATATAAAAAGTAAACCGCAAAAGGTATTTTTCGATGTTGTGATAAATAATCAACTGATTCATCACTTTGGGAGCAATCGAAAGGTTGCTCCTTTTTCATTCTCAATGGATCGCAGGCAGCGGCTTTGGAGGGTTGACACGTGCTCAAGGCTGATGGTGAGTCGAACATCGCTAGGCAGAAACACATCTCATTCAATAATTGCATAAAAAACGACCCGAAGGTCGTTTTTGAACTGTTCTATTTGTTGATTGCAAGAGTTGAATCGGGGTTCTAAATTGCTCGATATTAATAGGCTTTTTTCGTGATCGCAATCACTTCCGCTACGACGACCAGCACCATTGCCGTAATTGTGGTGATTATAACAGCTGGATACATGCCGTTAAACCCTGATGTGGAAACATGCTTGATAACGATTCCGGCATATGCCCAAAGGATCACGAGACCGTAAGGATAGTCCTTATTTCGCAAGATGGTAACAATACCGATAATTGCGCCGATTGCGATGATAGCAACCGCCCAAACAGATTGAGACAGTCCAAATCCGTTCCAGCCAACACTCACCAAAAGCGTTGTCAAGTTCGCGATAGTTGCAACGGTGATCCAACCGAAGTAAATACTGAATGGCAACTTGACATATATTTTTTCAATCAAGCTAAGCGATTCTTTTCGAATCGCACTGACAATGATTGCCAGACAGACAAGGATGATAAGCATGAGTACCATCGACAAGACGATGATCCGGTAATGCCATGAAAAAATCCAAACCGTATTCGCGATTGACGATATGGAGAAAACCACTCCAACTTTGTTCATGAGCGCATCGCTCATGCTTCTATTCTTCTTGAAAAGTCCAAGCTGAAAGACCGTATATGCGGCAAGCAACAAATAGATGACGCCCCAGATCGCGAAAGTAATGCCCGCGGGTGCAAACAGGTTCGGGTATGAGTCAGATACTGCGCCTGTACCGATACCGTTGATAGGCAGAATGTTTGCAAGCGCATTCACTACAACCATGAGGATGAAGGTTGCTGCAGCCAAAGCTTGAATCGACTTCTTCATGTAAATACCCCCTTTTTCGTCATTATAACATAACTACTGTAGGTTTTATATCAACATGAAGAGTCTAGAGGAACGATGGTGCAATATCTTCGATAAAGCACTCCGATTTTACACGAGCAATTCCATGAAACTGCCGGTACACCTCCCACTGGTCTAGGAGAGTGCCAAGCGGCATGAGCCAAACCTCGCGCTCCGGTCGCTCCAACAGGGTCACGCCATAGAAGATCAGTCGGGCAAACAGCTCTTCGTCGCTTGCCCGACCGATACGTTTTTTGAGGGTTCCTCCTCACTCTCGACATAGCGTTTGGTGCCCTTGACCATCGCTTCCATGATCGCAGTCTTGTAACCGGAGAGATCCAATGGTGTGGTGAGCAGCTCGACCGCATCCTCGGTCAACAGCTCGTGTTTATTGTCCGGTTCGAGCAGGTTGTGCACCAATGTGCTCTGATTGGCGAGCAACGTAATCAGCCACACTACCTCGTCCAACGCGAGCTCAAAGTTCTCCGGTTTCATGAGCTTGTCGCCAAGGTGCTCCAACCCACCGTATCGCTTCGCGATTTCTTTGGTCGCACGCGTGGTTAGAAGCATTTCATACTCCCGATTGCCGATCTGGATCATTGCGCCTCTGTCGTTTTCCATATGATTAACCCTCCGCCGCAAATGTCGGCTCGTAAACCTGCGTGTACCAACCCGAGATCGTCGCCGCCGGTACACTCGTATCGTCCTCGTTGACCTCCGCTTTCCATGGATGCTTGCCTTGCCCATCCAGCTTGTTGCGTCGGATGATCGTACCCTCGATCGACGGTGTCGAGAACGTAATGTTGTCGCCCTTTGTCTGCAGGTTCGTCGCAGGAATGCCGAACACGACGCGGTAGAGCCAGAAATAGCGGTATTTGCCGTTGCTCTTCTTCGCGCGGAATCCGATTGCGACCGGTAGCCCGCCGTTCTCGCTCTGGGAGACCAGAACCTTGTTGTCATCGATCTGTGAACCGGTCAGATCGCTCGCGACCACCGCGCCGATATTGTCGATCCCAAGCGTCAGCGTGCCGCTCTTGAACTCCTTGACCACCTCGGCCGCGCCGTCGTCGGCGTAGAGCGTCGCTTCGTTGATGTCGATCTTCAGCTCTGCGGACATCGCCTTTGCAAGCGAAACAGGCGCGGCATATGTCTCGTCGCCGTTCGCTCCCTCGGTGATCTTCGCGTAATACAATTTATCCAGTCCGATGGTTGCCATCTAATCTTCCTCCATATACTCCTTCGCCACGTCGATGGCAAAGTGGTGATAGCCCGTGTCCTCTTCCAGCCCGATATAGCGGCGTTCGGATACCAGAAATCCCGCCGTGAGCAGTAGTCGAACGAGCTGCCGTTTCTTCGCGCCGTAATTACCCTTTGAAAAGAGTGACAACCGCGCTTCCTCAATGTTCATGCCCGGCGCATCGTCGGAAAATAACTCGAAATGCTCTGAGATCGGCGTGATCACAACGTACTCGTCCGGCGCGGCGGCAGAGAAAACGCCGGTCTCCACAGGAAGTCCGGCGCTCTCGACGATCGTATTCAATTCTTCCAACATACTCACGGGAGATCCAGTTCCTCCTTCAGCACCGTCAGCATCGCCTCAATGCACGGTTTGCGGCTCGAAGACTTGGTCTGCTTCAGAAACGGTTTCGGAGGCTGGCCGTGCTTGCCGTATTCCAAGACGTTGGCAAGCATGGCGTTGTTCACATCGCCGCGCCCCTCCGAAAAACCAACCTTCACGTCGAGGTTTCCATCGCGATCCAGCTTCGCGGGTGATACGCCCAGCGACGCGGCAAGCTTACCGGTCGAGCGGGATTTTGATTTTGTCCCTCGCCCGATCACCGCCTGCAAGTTCGATTTCATCTTCTCCATGACGACCTTGCCGCCCGCTGCGAGCGCTTTGGGAATCGCCATGTCGAGCGCGTTGCCCATACCGGCGATCTGGTTGAGAAACTCGTCCGGCATCTCGATTTTCACCTTAGCCATCCGGCGTCACCTTCTTTGCCAGCACTTCAATGTACATGCCTCTACCCTTCACATCCTCGACGGACGTGATTTCAAAACGATCGTCGCCGCAGAGGATCACTTGCACAGTGGTCACGGTCAGTCCGGGAATCACACGAAAGCGAAACAGATCCGTCGCCTCTGAAAAGGCGGCGCGGTTGACCCATTTCTGAGAAC
>JBDKRF010000222.1:0-4906 GCA_039683525.1 Clostridiaceae bacterium | reverse complement strand
CACATGTGCGCGGCAGGCAAAATTCCTGATTCACGCGCTGGAAGATCGCAACAAGACAGTGCTTCAGGTTGCGCGCTGCATCGCGCGCATGCAACGTGACTATCTGCAGTTTGGGGGCTTGCCTGCTGCGATGACGCTGCGCGATATCGCGGATGAAACGGGTTTCCATGTTTCAACCGTAAGCCGCGCCATCAAGGACAAGTACCTGCTTTGCTGCCAGGGAACGGTTCCGATCAAGTCTCTGTTTTCATCGGGCCTGCGCTTTGGTGCAGATTTGGTGGTGACTCCCGCGATGATCTGCCGGCAGATCGACGCGCTGATTCGTGCGGAGAACGCGAAGAGCCCCTTTTCGGACGAGGAGTTAAAGCAGGAGCTGGTCTCCTCCGGCTTCGTTGTATCCAGAAGGACGATTGCGAAATACCGAACATCCATGGGGATTCCAGCTTCGCCGATGCGAATGCGCGCATCATGATGTGACGATGAAGTCGCTCCAAAACGGGGCGGCTTTATCATTTTTTTCTGGTAAGCAGGCAAGGTTGGCACGCGTTTTGCTACCTATCAGATAGACGAAAATGCAGTGGGTGGCAAAAAGCCGGGAGTAATCATGAAGAAGCTGATGATCTTGTCTACGGGCGGAACGATCGCCTGCACGGAGACGGCGGAGGGCTTGATTCCGACATTGAGCGCGAACGATATATTAACATTTGTGCCAAACGCTGCAAAAATCGCAAGCATTGAGACGAAGACAATTCTCAACCTTGACAGCTCCAACGTTCAGCCGGAGGAGTGGCGGCTCATCGCAGAAGCAGTTTACGACTGCATGCCGGATTACGACGGGATTGTGATTCTGCACGGCACAGACACGATGGCATACACCGCTAGCATGCTTTCGCTGATGCTTCGCAACGTCGATAAACCCGTTGTGATTACAGGCTCGCAGTTACCCGTTTGTCATGCTAGGACGGATGCCAAGGCAAACCTTATGGATGCGCTGATCACCGCATCGAGCGGGATAAACGGTGTTTTCGTGGTGTTTCATCGCATGATTATGCTTGGCTGCCGCGTGGCAAAGGTGCGCACCACAAGCGAAAATGCATTTGAGAGCATCAACCGCCTCCCGGTTGGGAGCGTTCGTCTTGGTCGCGTTCACCTGATAGACCCACCAAAGGCGCCCTCCGGCAAACCCGTCTTGGACGACGCAATCGAACCAAACGTATTTCTATTGAAGTTGATTCCGGGTACGAGACCGGAGGTGTTTGATGATATCGCGCGGCTAGGCTATCGCGGCGTGGTGATCGAAGGCTTTGGCCTCGGTGGACTGCATTGCCTGCGCCGCAATTTGCTGGAAGGCATTCGAAAGCTTATGAACGCAAACGTCGTGGTGCTGCTGACGACACAGTGCCGCTACGAGCCGAGTGACCCAACCGTCTATGAAACAGGCAGGCTTGCGTTGGAACTCGGCATTTTGCAGGCATATGACATGACGAGTGAATGCGCTGTGACGAAGCTCATGTGGGCACTTGCGCATGCGGATACGCTCGAGGGAGTCCGGCGAATCATGTATACCAACGTTTGCGGCGAGATTTCGCGCACAGAACGTTGATAAACGGGCGAAACAGGTTTATGAAAACCATATAAACCATAATAGCCAATGAGAACCAGAAGAAACCTGAAACCCGATTTAAACCATTAGAATATCCTGTTTCCACGCGCCCAAATCATCGATGCGGTTGTTACTGCGAAAGCCAGCGGCTGTAAACCAAGTTAGCGCGGCGAAGTTGAACGCGATGATTCCCGTAAAGAGACATGAATTTGCGGAAATTGAGTGAAAAGTATTTTTTGATCGAGCGCGATGGTTGGCACGGTTTTTGCTTAATAGTAAGTGACGGCATTTACACCAAATCGGTATTCGTTCCAAAGCATATAACATCGCAAGACAGATCCGCTGAGTCGGCACAGAGCTAAACACAAACGATCTATCACAGCAACCTATGATTTCATATATTTCGATCCTATAGGAGGCGACATATGAATTTTCTCACAGAGGCGTTTGCACACAAAGACGCACTCATTTCGTTTCGGCGCATGTTGCATCAAAACCCGGAGATCGGACTAAAGCTTCCGTTTACGACGGATGCGGTCAGTGCCGCGCTGACGGAGCGCAATATTGCGCACAAGCGCGTGCTTGGCGGCATCATCGCGACCATCGGAAAGCCCGAAGGCAGGCGAATCCTGCTGCGCGGGGACATGGACGCGCTGCCCATTCTGGAGAAGACGGAGCTGCCGTTTGCTTCGCAAAACGGCGCAATGCATGCCTGCGGGCATGATCTGCACGCCTCGATGCTGCTTGGTGCCGCGTCGCTGCTCAAGGAGCACGAATCAGAGCTCGCGGGACAGGTCGTTTTGATGTTTCAGTCGGGAGAGGAAACGGGAGACGGCGCGAGTAGCATGATCTCCTCCGGCGTGCTCGATCCTCAACCGGACTTTGCCGTGGCGATCCATATCGCGGGCAACGACATGTACCCGACCGGCGCGATTTCGGTGAATTCCGGAGCGGTCTATGCCAGCCGGGACGAGATTGCAATCACCGTGCGCGGCAAGGGCGGCCACGGCGCGGAGCCACATAAGGCGAAAAACCCGATCTATTGCGCGCTGAAGATCATCGACACGCTGACCGACCTGATGCGCTATGAGATCGACGCGGAGACGCCGTCGGTGCTGACGATTTGCCAGATTGAGGGAGGTTCCGCCGCCAACGTGATCCCCGAAACGTGCCGCTTTTGCGGAACGCTGCGCATGACGAACGAGGAGAAGCGTGCCTATGTGTTAAAGCGAATCCGTGAAGTTACGGCCGGGGTCGCCGCGGCATACGGCATGGAGGCGCAGGCGGATATCATCGGTGCCATCCCGATGCTGGTCAACGACGATGCGTTTGCGCAAACCGTGCAAGGCTGGCTGGAGAGCGGGTTGACCGACGCGCTGATTGCGCCGTTGAGCAGCCATTTCTCGATGGGAAGTGACGATTTTGCGCTGATCTCATCGCGGATTCCGTCGGTCTATCTGTATATCCTGAGCCTGTCTCCGGAAGGCCGTCATTACCCGGAGCACCACGAGAAGGTGGAGTTTGACGATGAAGCTGTACCGACCGGTGCGGCTGTTTACGCCGAGATAGCGTATCGATATCTGACACAGAACGCATGATTCAGAGCGAAAGGAACACACAGTCATGATGAACGAGCGAGCAAACCGCATTGTCAACAACCTCATTGTCAAGGAACAGGACGGATACCACACCTACACGCTACAGGAGCGCATGGAGTACTTTCACACCACCGCGTTCAGCATCGCCTGTATCGATCAGTTTAAGATCGATTTCGTCTACAGCACCGGAAATACGGAGCATGACGGCGGGGCAGCGATCAACGATCAAACGCCGTTCATGGCGGCTTCGGTCAGCAAGGCCGTGTTTGCCGTCGCGCTGATGAAGCTGGTGCAGCGCGGCATCATCGATCTGGATCGCGACGTGAACGAGTATCTCAAGGGATACACCGTTCCCGCGAAGCCGGGGCTTTCTAACCGCATCACGCTACGCATGATCATGGGACATCTTGCCGGACTCAATGTAGACGGCTTTGGCGGCTATACGCCGGGGCAGCCGCTACCCAGCGTGCTTCAGGTGCTCAATGGTGAACCGCCCGCGAAAACAGAGCGACTGATGGTTGTTCGCGAGCCGAATACTTATGTTCCCAAGACCGCGGAGAATCCGACCGGGCCGTATTCCGGCGGCGGATTCGTGCTCGCGCAGAAACTGGTGTTGGACGTGCTTGGCGTTACCGACTTTGCGGCATTGATGGACGAACTGGTGCTCAAGCCCTTCGGCATGACAAACAGCACGTTTTATCAGTCCTGTGATCCGCAGTTTGCGAAGGTTTATTCCCAGCCGCTGCCGACTGGGTATAACAACACGCGCGGTGGCGAGCGGCTCGATCACTATGAGCGTATTCCCGGTGGGCACGGCAACTATACGGAGCTTTCAGCGGGCGGACTCTGGTCGACCGCGGAAGATCTGGCGAAATTCGGCGTGCATTTGCTCAACATACTCAAGAACGACGACGATCCGGAACTCACGCGGGATACCTTCCGTCAGATGCTCGTGCAGCAGAAGAACTCGGAGAACGGAATCGGATTCTATATTTACCCAACGATGAACAAGGACGAATTCATGTTTGCGCACACGGGCTGCAATAACGGCTTTCTCAGCATGGCTTACTATCTCTCGAGCGGCAAGGGCCTGACGATGATGTTCAACTCCAATGAGGGACTCGATTTCTACTATACGATTGGGCGTACGGTAGCGAATGAATACGGTTGGCCCATTGGCGAGACGCAGGAATAAACGAGGGAGGATACCGCGATGCTGGATCTGCTGATTCAAAACGGTTTGATCGTAGACGGAACCGGCGGCAAGCCCTTTCGTGGCGATGTCGCCGTGGAGAACGGGAAAATCGTTCGGGTTGCGCCAAATATCACTCTGGAAGCGAAGATCGTTTACGATGCCGCGGGCAAGGTCGTTTCGCCGGGATTCATCGATAACCACAGCCATGGCGACTACTACTGCCTCTTTGGCACGACGGGGTATAACCTTTTAGAACAGGGAATCACGACCGAGATCGCGGGCAACTGCGGCGGCGGAGCGATTCCGTATTACGATGGTCTACTGGACAGCGTGCGCGGCGTTGCGCCTGATGAGGCGATCGAGATGGTGAAGCGAGCAACATCGAGCTTCTCCGCCTTCTCGGCGACGGCGCAGAAGATGCGCATGGGCACCAATATGGCGGTCTATGCGCCGCATGGCAACATCCGCGCGCTCGTGATGGGCTACAGCCCGGAAAAACCCACACCGGAG
>JBDKRF010000221.1:0-14704 GCA_039683525.1 Clostridiaceae bacterium | reverse complement strand
GAGCGGCATCGCCGTTGCGGCGAACGACGCCGACGCTCTGGAAACCTCCCTCAAAGCGGCTATGGACAAGGGCATCAAGGTCGTGTCTTTGGACTCCTCCGTGAATCCCGCAAGCCGTATGACGCACATCAACCAGGCGGGCGTGCAGCAGGTTGCACAGTGCCTCGTGGACGCGGTGTATGATCTCACCGGCGGCACCGTCGACTGGGCCATCCTTTCGGCAACCTCCACCGCGACGAACCAGAACGCCTGGATCGCCGCTATGCAGGAAATCCTCAAGGACAGCAAATATGCCGGCATGAACCTCGTTGAAGTTGCCTATGGCGACGACCAGTTCCAGAAGTCCGTCGACCAGACCCAGGCTCTGATCGCGAACTATCCGAACCTGAAGGTCATCTGCGCGCCGACCACCGTCGGTATCGCCGCCGCATCCAAAGTCATCACGGATGCCGGCCTGCAGGGCAAAGTCATCGTGACCGGCCTCGGCCTCCCGTCCGAAATGGCGGAATTCATGGGCGCTGGCAACGTTGCCTGCCCGTACATGTTCCTCTGGAACCCCATCGATGTGGGCCGCGTTGCAGCCTACGCGCTGGTTGAGATGGTCAATGGCAAGCTGACTGGCGCGCTCGGTGAGACCTTCACCGCCGCCAACGGCACCACCTACACCGTCACCACAGCGGGCGACGGCGGCACGGAAATCATCATTGGGCCGCCATTTGCCTTCACCGCGGACAACATCGCAGAGTGGAAGACCGTCTATTAATCGAAACGACGTTTGATGTGCACAGTGGGGGCAGGCAGTCTTGCCTGCCCCCAAACCGTTCCTGACTTCAACCGATCAGACATCCAAATTTCATTTTACTTATCCCAAACGAGCCCAGTTTTAGAAGCGTACAGCCGCTTTACCAGCCGAATGATTTCGACGGAGGAAACAACCATGGTGAAGAAAGAAACCAAGCGTGCGCGCGTAGGCCTCTACAGCGCAGGCTTGCAAGCATATTGGAGCCAGTTTGATGGCTTACATGACCGTATCTTGGGCTACAACGCGTTTATTGAGGAGCGCGTCAGCAGTTGGGGCGAGGTGGTCAACTTTGGCCTCGTCGACACGGAAGTTGCGGCAAGGGAAGCGGGGGAGTTTTTCAACGCACATAACGTTGACCTCATCCTCGCACACTCGGGCACATATTTCACGAGTTCCTGCGTGCTGCCCGTTCACCAGATCTGCAAGGCTCCGACGGTGATGCTCAACCTTCAACCCGCGCCGCAGATGGCGTATGCTACCACCAACACGGGCGAGTGGCTCGCGCATTGCGTCGGTTGCCCGATTCCCGAGGCGGTCAACGCCTTTGAGCGCGCGGGGATTCCGCTCTCGATCATCAACGGCTTGCTGGGCTTATCCGAAACGCCCGCCATCAGCATGGCAAACGAGGTGACGGATGGGATGCCGCAGGCGAAGCGTGCCTGGGGCGAGATTGAGCAGTGGGTGCGGGCGGCGGGCGTCAAGCGCACCATGCAGCACGCGCGATTTGGCTTCCTCGGCAACAACTACTCCGGCATGCTGGATATGTACAGCGATTTTACGATGCTGCAAAGCCAGCTGGGGCTGCATGTGGAGCTGCTGGAGATGTGCGACCTCGACCGGAGCTTACAGCAGGTAACCGAGCAGGATGTGGCTCAAAAGCGCAACGAGATCGAGACTTTCTTCGAAATTTCCGGCGATTCCCCATCCGATCCGCGCGTGAAGGCGCCAACTGCGGAGCAGCTCAATTGGTCTGCCACCGTCGCCGCGGCGCAGGAACGCATGGTGGAGGCGTATGACCTCGACGCGCTGAGCTATTACTACCACGGCAGCAACGACAATCATTATGAGCAGGTGCAGTCCGGATTTATCGTCGGCCACTCGCTGCTGACTGCAAAGGGCGGGCCCTGTGCGGGCGAAGGGGATATCAAGACCGACGTCGCGATGAAAATTTGCGATATTCTCGGAACCGGCGGAAGCTTCTGCGAAATCGTCGCGATGGACTATCTCCATAACACGATGCTGCTGGGTCACGACGGCCCGTTCCACATCTCCATTTCGGACGGGAAGCCCATGCTCCGTGGCCTCGGCGTCTATCACGGGAAAAAAGGCTCGGGCATCTCCGTGGAGGCAAACGTACTCGCGGGCCCGATTACGATGCTTGGTGTTACCCAGCTGCGAAACGGTAATATTCGCTTCATCGTCAGCGAGGGGATCGCGAAAAAGCTGGATATTTTGACAATAGGGAACACGCAGACGCATGTCGACTTCGGGATGGATCTCGACGCGTACATGGACGAGTGGTTCAAGGCTGCGCCGACACACCACTGCGCCATGAGCGTTGGCCATAACGCGGCGTTGTTTGAAAAGGTCGCGAAACTCATGGGCATCGAGTGTGTTCGCGTCGGGAAATGAGGCTATTGATCGGATCGACTGTTTACCGAACCTGGTGTGCATCCGGCCAAACATACAAGAAACAACCCCATTGCGCTCGTTTTCACAGAAGTCATTACGATTTACACAAGAGCCACCCGATCGGGTGGCTCTTTGCTTGAGTCGCGACACTTTTTAGCTTGAAGCGCTTAGAGAATCCGAATCAATCGGGATTCGGAATGCTCGTCTCAGAAGTATACGTTTCGCTATGCACATTCGTAACAGCGGAGAAGGCCACGATGTTGATCACAACGATCAGCACACAAAACGCCAGAAAAGACAATAGCGCGATACCGATCGTTTTCCAGATGCGATGCGCACGTCGATTTCGGATTGCAAGTTGTTCGTTGATGCGCGAAAGCTGTTCGGAGACCGTGCTCTTGTCTTCGTTGCTGACCGGGTCGGATCCCAATAGCGTACTGACCGGAACCTCAAATAACTCCGCGATTTTCACCAGCATGTCTGCATCCGGAACGGATATGCCTTTTTCCCACTTAGAGATTGTCTGTCTCACCACATTGAGCCTAGTCGCAAGTTCCTCTTGCGAAAACCCCTTAGCCTTCCGTAAGGCTTTTATCTGATCATATAGCATCTTTGCATCTCCTTGCTGTTCTATAGCCATTTTAATCTTGAAATCCGTTTTATGAAAGCAACACTTATTAACATGCGCCGGATAACTACGAATTCTCCCTGACCATACCAAAAACACGTTCGACGTAGAGAACGGAATGGCTTTTCGAAGTTCAACTCGGATCACGTCTACTGGAAAATCAATTTTATCTTACAAACCATCATATTGACAAATCTTGATTTGAGGAATAAAATCAATACATCAAGATATTTTGATATGAGGTGTTGCTATGAATTCGAACTACGAGCAGAATGCAAAGGTATTCAAAGCGTTCTGCGACGAGAACCGACTGAGGATATTGGAGCGCTTGCGCAGCGGGGAACAGTGCGCCTGCGCCTTGATCGAGAGCCTCGGTATCGGGCAGAGCGCGCTTTCCTATCATATGAAAATCCTCGTCGAGTCCGGCGTTGTCTATGCGCGGCAGGAGGGAAAGTGGACGCACTACAGCATCAGTGAATCGGGCAGCGCGTGCGCAAAACAGTTGCTCGACGAAATCACAACACCCGTTGAAGAACGGGAAGAAAACGCCTGCGTCTGTCAATAACAGAACGAAAGAACCGTAGAATCAGAGGAAACAATGCAGATATTGAAATCCATTTGGGACTTTTTTCAAAACCAGGTTCTCGCCATGAAGTGGCTCAACGAGCTGATTGGCGGATTATTAAGCGCAATCGGCTTGGATACAGCGAATCGCTGGACGGGTAGTCTTCAGTTTTTTGTGTACGACGTAATTAAGATTACAATTTTACTCTGCACACTGATCTTCATCATCAGCTACGTTCAGAGTTTTTTTCCGCCGGAGCGCAGCAAGAAAATCCTCGGGCGCTTCCACGGTATCGGTGCGAATATCATTGCGGCGCTATTGGGCACTGTAACTCCGTTTTGCTCCTGCTCATCGATTCCGCTGTTCATCGGCTTTACGTCAGCCGGGCTTCCGGTCGGGGTCACGTTTTCGTTTCTTATCTCGTCGCCAATGGTCGATCTGGGTTCTCTCGTACTGCTGATGAGCATCTTTGGCGCAAAGGTCGCGGTGATCTACGTTCTATTTGGACTCATCATCGCGGTGCTTGGCGGAACCTTGATCGAGAAACTGCGCATGGAGCGATATGTTGAGAGCTTTATCCTCAACGCGGGTAGTGTGGATATTGAGTCGCCGGATTTAACGATCAAAGACCGCCTCGTCTACGCAAAAGAGCAGATGGTCAATACCTTCAAGAAGGTTTTTCCCTATGTGCTGATCGGTGTTGGCGTTGGAGCCGTGATTCACAACTGGATCCCGCAAGAGTGGGTTGTGACCGTACTCGGCAATAAGAATCCGTTTGGAGTCGTGCTGGCAACGCTCATCGGCATGCCAATGTATGCGGATATCTTCGGCACAATTCCGATCGCGGAGGCACTGTTTACCAAGGGTGCGCAGCTTGGCTCCGTCCTGTCGTTCATGATGGCGGTGACCACGCTGTCGCTGCCTTCGATGATCATGCTCCGAAAAGCGGTGAAGCCAAAGCTGCTCGCGCTGTTTATCGGGATCTGCACGGTGGGCATCATACTCGTCGGCTACCTGTTTAATCTGCTTCAAACAATACTTGTATAAATCAGGAGGAAACTACGTATGGCACTCTTTGGAAAACGGAAAGAAACAACGGAAACAAAATCAACTTCCTCCTGCTGCTGCGGCGGCAACTGCGACTGCGAAAGCATGGAGCAGGCTCAGAAGGCAAAGACAGAAGGCGCAAGAGTCAAGGTGCTCGGCAGCGGCTGCGCCAAGTGCAATGCGCTGGAGCTTGCTACCAAAGCCGCGCTGGAGCAACTCGGCATGGACACAACGATTGAACACGTGACAGACTTTGCCAAGATCGCGTCCTATGGCGTGATGAGCACACCCGCGCTGGTGGTGGACGGCAAGGTGGTCTCCTACGGCAAGGTGCTCAAGACCGAGGAGGTCGTCGCAATCCTGAAAAAAGTTTGATAAAAAATCTAACGAGAGCATAGGGAGGTACGAATATGGAAGAGAAAAAGAACTCCGGCATCGGCTTTTTTGAAAAATATCTGACGGTATGGGTCATCCTCTGCATGGTTGCCGGCGTGCTGATCGGGCAGTTTTTGCCCGGGATACCCGCGTTTCTGGGCAAGTTTGAGTATGCAAAGGTCTCGATTCCGATCGCGATCCTCATCTGGCTGATGATCTATCCCATGATGCTCAAGGTGGACTTCCAGAGCATCAAGAACGTCGGCAAAAACCCGAAGGGGCTCTTCGTCACATGGGTGACCAACTGGCTCATCAAGCCGTTTACGATGTTTGGCATCGCCTGGCTGTTTTTCTTCGTGATCTTCAAAACACTGATTCCCGCCGAGCTTGCCAAGGACTATCTCGCGGGCGCGATCCTGCTGGGTGCCGCGCCGTGTACGGCAATGGTGTTTGTCTGGAGCCATCTGACCAAGGGGAACCCCGCCTATACAGTGGTACAGGTTGCGACAAACGACCTCATCATCCTAGTCGCGTTTACGCCCATCGTGGCGCTACTGCTGGGCATCGGCGGGGTGAAGATTCCGTGGGACACGCTGCTGCTCTCCGTTGCGCTGTTTGTGGTGATTCCGCTTGCAGGCGGCATTCTCACGCGAACGAGCATTGTCAAGAAGCGCGGACTGGAGTATTTTGAGAAGAGATTTTTGCCGAAATTCAACAACGTCACAATCATAGGGTTGCTGTTGACGCTGATCATCATCTTCTCCTTCCAGGGCAAGGTGATCCTCGAGAATCCGCTGCATATCGTGCTGATTGCGGTTCCGCTCGTGATCCAAACGTTCCTGATTTTCTTCATCGCGTATGGCGCAAGCAGGCTGCTGAAGCTGCCGCACGACATCGCCGCGCCCGCGGGGATGATCGGTGCTTCCAACTTCTTTGAGCTGTCTGTCGCGGTGGCGATCTCGCTGTTCGGAACATCTTCTCCTGCCGCGCTGGCCACCATCGTCGGCGTGCTGACGGAGGTCCCCGTGATGCTGATCCTCGTAAAAATCGCCAACAGGACCACGCATTGGTTCCCCGAACAATCAAAATAGCGGGCTAACCGCCGGAAGGGAGCGCACATTATGAAGCTCATCGTCATCGGAGCCGTCGCTGCCGGAACCTCCGCCGCAGCAAAAGCGCGGAGAAACAGCGAGGATTTGCAGATCACCATCTACGAAAAGGACCAGTTCATTTCCTACTCCGGCTGCGGCATGCCCTATTTTCTGGGCGGAGAAGTCGAGCGGGCGGAGGAGCTGACCCCGCGCGATCCCGCGTTTTTCTTAAGTAAATACAATGTCGAGATCAAAACCGGGCACGAGGTGCTCTCCATCGACCCTGCGAACAAGAGCGTTGCGGTAAAAAATCTCTCGACGGGTGACGTCTTTACGGATCATTACGATAAACTCATCCTCGCAACCGGCGCGCGCGCGACGACCCCGCCGATTCCGGGACGCGAACGCGACAACGTGTTCACCCTGCGCAACATCAACGATATGCTGCGGATCAAGTCGTTTCTGGACGAGAAGAAGCCGAAGTCCGCCGCCATCATCGGCACGGGATTCATCGGGCTTGAAATGTGCGAAAATTTGATGCATCTTGGCATTTCGGTCACGATGCTCGAAAAACTACCGCAGGTAACGCCGGGATTGGACGACGACATGGCAATCCGCGTGCAAGAGCACCTGAAGAAGAACGGCGTACCCGTGCTGACGGGTGTTTCGATTGCCGAAATCACGGAAAACAGTGTGGTGCTTGCGGACGGAACGAATATCCCAGCTGAGCTCACGCTGCTCTCGACCGGCGTTCGCCCGAACATCGATTTGGCTAAGGCCGCCGGTGTCGCGCTGGGCACTACCGGCGCGATTGCGGTCAACGCGCGCATGGAGACAAATCTTCCCGACGTCTATGCCTGCGGAGACTGTATCGAGCAGTTTCATGTGGTGACCGGACGGCAGGTTTACCGTCCGCTGGGATCGACCGCGAACAAGACAGGTCGCATTGCCGGAGACTGCGCGACTGGCGGCAATCTCGCCTATCGCGGCACGCTTGGCACTGGCATCTTCCGCGTGCTGGGTCTTGCCGTCGGGCAAACGGGACTTTCCGAGCGCGAGGCACGCGAGGCGGGGTATGATGCGGTGGTTTGCCACAACAGTAAGCCCGACAAGCCGGAGTATCTTGGCGGAACAGAGATGACCATCAAGGCCGTTGCGGATCGCGCGACAGGCCGCTTGCTCGGCGCGCAGATCGTGGGTTTTGAGGGAGTGGATAAGAGAATCGACGTGTTCGCCACGGCGATCACATTCGGCGCGAAGGCGGAGGATTTGTTTTATCTCGATCTGGCCTACGCGCCGCCGTTTGCGACCACGAAAGACCCGGTCATGTACACGGGCATGATCCTCGAAAACGCGATTCATGGTGCGCGTCCGCTCATGACAGCGCAGGAACTGCTCTCCCGCCAAAGCACGGGGGAACAGGTGACTATCATCGACACACGGGTGCCCGCGCAGTTCGAAAAGGCGCATGTTGAGGGCGCGGTGAGTATTCCGCACGCGGAATTACGCAAGGCCGCGCAGGGATTGGATCGGGATGCTGTGGTTGTGACGTATTGCAACAAGGGCGTGACGGGCAACGCCGCGCAGAATATTCTTCTCAACAAAGGCTTCAAGCGCGCGTACAATCTCTCCGGCGGGATGAACCAGTATACGGCTGTGCGAAAGATGCAAAAGCAGCGCTGACCCGGAAGTAGCTTAGCATTTGACAGAACGTCATAAAAAAACCTGCGGCTGATGCACGCAGGTTTTTTGTATTTCATAAGGTTTCTTGTTGGGGATCAATTCGTGAGTTTCTTGTTGGGAATCAATTCGGGCTTGTCTCAAACTCAAAGTTGCTCATGTCTCCGCGGTAGTGCGAAAACGCGAAATCCACCACGGTGTCGTTCATGGTCGTGCTGGTGTTGTTGAAGACCAGCATCGGCCAATCGACCTTCGCACCGAGGAGATTGACGTCCTCCGTCTTTGCCTTCTCGGCGGAGATGACGGTTTTCGTCTTTTTCAGGCGTGTCTGCGGGTTTTGCATGAGCAGCTCGTAGAGCGACTGCTGCTTGAAGTCATACCCCAGAATAAAGCTGCACAGCGAAAACGGCAGATAGTTGCGAACGGTGACCACCGGCTCGTCGTCGATATAACGCCTGCGAAACATGGTGACGAGTTTATCGCCGATTTCAACGTTCATAGCAGAAGCAAGGAATTTATTCGCCTCGACGATGCCGAGCTCGATCACCTCCGTGCGCGGGGTCTTGCCGGATCGCGCGACGAGACTATAGAATGGCTCAAAGGAATGGAATACGTTTTTGGACTCGCTTGGCGTGGTCACAAACGTACCTTTGCTTTGCTTGCGCTCCAGCCAGCCTTCGTTCACAAGCTCATTGAGCGCTTGCCGAATCGTCGAGCGGCTGACGTTGTAGCGCTCCTGCAAGGCGTATTCCGTTGGTATTTGGTCGCCTATCGCGTAGACGCCGTTATGGATATCCCGTAACAACATTTCTTTTATTTGAAAATAAAGCGGAATCGGAACATCCCGGTCGAGCAAATATTGTTCAGGCATGGCGTACCTCTCATCCTTTGTACGAACATTATAATACAATTATAAGCATTTGATGTCATTTGGCAAGTGAATTTTTGCTGGTTTTTGAAATAAATCGATTAAAATGCTGAAAACTCGAGTCTGGCTTCAAAATTCATGAATGTACGTACATACGGAACAATAGATATACTGTTCAAATGGGTTAAGCAACAAAGATTTCAGATAATCTTTAAAAATGGTATTGCATTTCCATTTCATCCGTGCAATAATCCAACCATAACATACGAATGTACGAACAAACGGAATATCAAACGTTGCTGATCAACTCTTCTGTACATTCTAAATGCAAGAAAATGCTTTTCGTAAATGAATGTACGTACATACGCACAGAAACCCAAAGGATAAGAGAATCAGATGAACAAGATTTTGTGTATTGGCATGCTCGTGTGCGATATCTTAATCAGCCCTGTGCCGGACGACATCCTGAGTAGGGACAGCGTCGGTATCCGCCGCCCGATTACCTCCTGCGGTGGAGACGCGCTGAATGTCGCGATGGGGCTGAGCAAGCTCGGCGCAGACGTCATGCTCTCGGGTAGAATTGCGCACGATGTTAGCGGCGCATTCATCGAGCAAGCTTGCAAAGAGGCATGCATCGACACGCAGGGACTTGGTTACGACGAAACATGTGCAACCTCGACGACGTTTGCGTTGATCGACGAGCGCGGGGAGCGGCACTTCCTGACCGATAAAGCGATCTTTGCGAAACTGGTTGAGAGCGACATCCCGCAGGCACTGATCGACGAGGCGGAGATTGTATACTTCGGCAGCGCGATGGCGTTGCCCGGTATGGATGGCGGCGGACTCGAGCGCTTATTCCGCAGAGCGAGAAGCGCAGGCAAGTGGACCGTGATGGATGCGGCGATCGATGAGACCAGAACCGACATGGATTGGCTCACGGCTCTCGCACCGACGCTGCGGCAGACGGATGTGTTTTTCCCAAGCATCGACGAAGCGCGCCTCATCACCGGCAAACAAACGCCGGACGAGATCGCGACTTGCATGCGGGACTTTGGCATGAAGGCGTTCGGCATCAAGCTCGGAAAGCGCGGCTGCTATGTGACCGACTTTCAGCGCACGCTCACCGTGCCCGCACTCACCTGGATGCCGGTGGTGGATACGACCGGCGCGGGGGACTCCTTCCTAGCCGGACTCATGTGCGGGTTGGCGCAAGGCTGGGACATCTTCCGCAGCACGGAGTTTGCCAACACCGTTGCCGCGCAGAACGTCGGCGCATACGGCGGAACTGCGGGAATTCCAAGCTTTGAAGAGGCGCTGCGCTTCTTTAACGAATGGGAATTACATCATAAGAAATAGAGTTAGATCGGTGTGAACATTCACACAAGCGATATAGAACAAGTTTGGTTTAGCCAGAAATGCAAGTAAAGAAAGAGGGAACCCCAGATGAACTTGGCATCCATGAAACCGATCCTCGACCTCGCGGAAGAAAAAGGCATTGCCTATGGCGCATATGTCACCGTTTCGTATGATTCCGCACTCGCCGCTATCGAAGCCGGCTCGGAACTCAACGTTCCGGTTATCTTTATCACGGGCACCGATTGCTGCGACCTGATGGGCGGATTCGCCGGTACGGTTGAGACCGTAAAACGTGCAGCCGCAAACACGCTCGTGCCCATCGCACTGCACCTGGATCACTGCAGAACGTATGAAGAGTGCGTTCAGGCGATCAACGCGGGCTATTCTTCCGTCATGATCGATGGCTCCTCGCTGCCGTTTGAAGAGAACGTAGCCCTGACCAAGAAGGTAGTGGACTATGCGCATCCCCTTGGCATCAGCGTGGAAGGCGAACTTGGCAAGCTGGTCGGCGAAGAGGGCAACCTCATTGTCAAAGGGCCGGAAGGCGCGCAGACCGATCCCGACGAAGCGCAGGAGTTTGTCCGCCGCACGGGCGTGGACTGCCTCGCAGTCAGCATCGGCACCCAGCATGGCGCATACCTTGCGGCGCCGAACCTCAACATTGCCCGCCTTAAGGCGATCAAAGCGCTGGTGGACGTGCCCCTCGTGCTGCACGGCGGCTCCGGCACACCTGTGGATCAGGTGCAGGAATCCATCCGCAACGGTATCCGCAAGATCAACGTGGCAACCGACGTGCTCACCACGATGATCAAGACCTACACCGAGCTTTCGACCGCGCCCGGGTTCAAGTACAACACGGCGATTTACCCGAAGGTCAAGGACGCGATGAAGGAATTCGTCAAAGGTAAGATGAACGACTTCCGCTTCGTGAAATAACAAAAACAACGTTCAGCTACAACTAGAAGATACAGTTTGAATCACAAGAGTCTCACGACACAAGACCGGATAACAAGCGACTATGCGCTTGTATATAAAAAAAGACCCGATCGAAGGAAAAGGAGAAGAATGATGAAAAAACTAGTAGCAATCCTCCTCATCGCAGCGCTTGCCCTCTCCATGGTCGCATGCTCCAGTGCGAGCACCACGGCTCCCGCGACGGCAACCGATGCAACCCAGGCAACAGCCGCGGAACCCACCGCAGCTGCGGACAAACCCGTCGCCGCAACCATCATCTGGCGCGCGTTCGACGACCAGTATCAGAGCGGCTTCCGTATCATCATGCAGGCTGAGGCCGACAAGATGACCGGCATCGCGCTGGACATGCAGGACGGCGAAAACGACGTCACCAAGACCACCAACAAGCTCGAAGCAGCCCTGACGAAGGGCACCGATGCGCTCGCCATCTGCGCGCCCGACACCGAGAGCACAAATTCCCTCATGCTCAAGTGCAAAGATGAGTCCGTTCCCGTCGTGTTCTTTAACATGATGCCCACGGAAGACACGATGAAGGCGTATGACAAAGCCTGGTATGTCGGCGCGGAAGCTTCCGAATCCGGTGCCATGTGCGCACAGGCCCTCATCAACTACTGGAACGCCAACAAAACCGTTGCCGATAAGAATGGCGATGGTAAGCTGCAGCTGGCCATCCTCCAGGGCGAAATCGGCAACAACGACGTGATCCTCCGCACCGCAGCCTATGAAGACACCCTCAAGGCGCAGGGCATCGATTACGAAATCGTCGCCATGGATACCGCAAACTGGGACAAGGGCCAGGCGCTGGATAAGATGAATGCCTGGATCACCGCGTACGGCATCGACGGCATTGAAGGCGTACTGTGCAACAACGACGGCATGGCGATGGGCGCAGTCCAGGCCGCGCTGAACAACGGTTACAACACGGGTGATGCCGCGAAGTTCCTCCCGATCGTCGGTATCGACGCGACCGTGGAAGCCCTCCAGGCCATGAAGGACGGCTCCCTGCTCGGCACCGTGCTCAACGACCGCACCAACCAGTCCATCGCAGTCATCAACGTGCTCAAGGCAGCGGTTGCCGGCACCGAAGTCACCGAAGACGTGGTCGGCGTGCCCTGCAAGGTTGACGGCAAGTACATCTGGATTCCGTACCAGATCGTCGACAGCACCAACCTTGACGCAGTACTTGAAGTCATGCTGAGTGTGTCTTAAGATTAATATCATCCAAACGAAGTAGCTACAGCTCGTGCGCCGCGTCCGGTACGGGACGCGGCGCACGAAAAACGCTCCAACGCGGGCAAAGAAGGCCTCCGGGCCTTGGAGGTATGGCTTTGGAAAACGATCGCTTATTCGTAGAACACATGACGAAGACATTTCCGGGCGTAAAAGCGCTGGACAATGTGCAGCTTCGGGTCAAGCCCGGTTCCGTTCACGCGCTGATCGGCGAAAACGGCGCGGGAAAATCCACACTGATGAAGTGCCTCTTTGGTATTTATCAGCCGGACAGCGGCACCATCGAACTCGATGGCAAGCCCGTTACAATCAGGAACACAAACGATGCGCTCAAGCAGGGAATCTCGATGATCCATCAGGAGCTGATTCCCGTACCGTATCGCAACGTCATTGATAATATTTGGGTCGGCAGGTTTGAGACGAAGGGCATCTTTGTGGACGAAGCAAAGATGTACCAAAAGACAGAGAAACTCATCCGCGACCTTGAGTTTGACATTGAACCCAAAACGCTGGCGAAAAACCTCTCGGTTTCGCAGTTGCAGGCAATCGAGATCGCGAAGGCTGTCTCCTATGACGCGCGCGTAATCATTATGGACGAACCCACCTCCTCGCTGACCGTTGCGGAGACGGAGCATCTGTTTCGTATCATCCGCAGGCTCAAAGCAGAGGGGCGCTCCGTCATCTATATCTCACACCGCCTCGAGGAGATATTCACCATTGCGGATGAGATCACCGTCATGCGGGATGGTCAGTATATCGGCACCTGGGACATCGGAAACATCACGATCGACCAGCTCATCAGACAGATGGTTGGGCGTGATATGCAGGAGCGCTTCCCGCCACGCGAAGGCAAACGCGGGGAAGAGGTATTGCTGAATGTCGAGCATCTCACCAGCGCGAATCCCCGCTCGTTTCGGGATGTCAGCTTTGAGCTGAGAAAAGGCGAAATTCTCGGCCTTGGCGGCTTAGTCGGCGCGCAGAGAACGGAGCTTGTGGAGTCTATCTTCGGGCTTCGGAAATTATCCGGCGGTACGATGCACCTCTATGGCAAACCAATTCACAACCGCACCCCGCGGGAAGCGATTGCAAACGGGTTTGCACTTTTGACCGAGGAACGCCGCGCAACCGGCATTATCCCCATGCTTTCCGTCAAGGAAAACGCGCTTGCCGCGGCTTACCGCACAATGACGGGAAAGCTTGGCATCTTTAACCCGAAGAAGCTCAATCGCCCGGTCGACGAGGTCTGTAAACGTCTGGATGTCCGCATGGCAAACGCGCAGATGCTGATTCGAAACCTCTCCGGCGGCAATCAGCAGAAGGTGCTGGTCGGTCGCTGGCTACTCCGGCGCTGCAACATCCTGATTCTTGACGAACCCACGCGCGGCGTGGATGTCGGCGCGAAATATGAGATCTATCGCATCATGCGGGACTTGACCGCGCAGGGACACGCCATCATCATGGTATCCTCCGAGATGCCGGAATTGCTCGGCATGTCCGACCGGATCATGGTGATGTGCGAAGGCAGGCTCACGACGATCCTCGACAACGTCAACACCACGCAGGTGGATGTCATGCAGCATGCAACTGAATTTTCACCCAAGATTTGCAACAATGGAGACTAAGATTATGAATACTACGGCGTTAACTTGGCCCAAAGTGAAGAAAACGTTGATCGATCAGGCGTTGATTCTGGCGATGCTCGCCATGATTATCGCGATCATCATCATCGAACCCGCCTTCCTGCAATGGCGCGTGCTCAAAGACATCCTGACGCAATCGTCCATCAAGCTGATCGTCGCGCTGGGGCTGCTCTTCCCGCTGTTACTCGGCGGCACGGACCTCGCAGGCGGTCGTCAGGTCGGGCTATCCGCCGTCATCGTCGCGAGCATGACGCAGACGCTGACCTATGCCGGTCGGTTTTACCCCAATCTGCCGAACCTGCCCGTGATCCTTCCGATTCTCATCGCGCTCGTGGTGGTCGCCATCATCGGCATGATCAACGGCTGGATGATCGCAAAGCTCAACATGGCTCCGTTTATTGCGACGTTTGGTATGTCCACGATTGTCTACGGCATCAACTGCCTCTATTTTGCACAGGAGCCAAACCGCTCTCAGCCCATCGGCGGCATCAAGGAGTCGCTCACGATCCTGAGCAGCTATAAGATCTTCGGGTTGAGCCTGCTAGTGTACATCGCGCTGATCATTACGATCATCGTCTGGTTTGTGCTCAACCGCACGGTCTACGGCAAGCATCTGTATATCGTCGGTGGCAACAAGGACGCAGCGAAGGTCTCCGGCGTCAACATCAACTTCATCATCATCTCGGCGTTCGTCATCGAGAGCTTACTGGTCGGTTTCGGCGGCGTGCTGGAGGTGGCAAGAACCGGCGGCGCAAACAGCGCATACGGCTTTAGCTACGAGTTTGATGCGCTCTCCTCCTGCGGAGTCGGCGGCG
>JBDKRF010000220.1:0-2206 GCA_039683525.1 Clostridiaceae bacterium | reverse complement strand
GATCAGATTGCTGTCAAGATAATAATACTCTTCACCAGGCAATCCTCCAAAGAGGCTCATCCTACCGCTCTTATTGAGAATCTCAATCCCTTGTCTGTGCGTGATTCCTGCCGGGCAAGCTGCTATCACGACATCCACGCCATCACTTCCGACGATATCCCTGATCGTTTCCGCATAATCCTTTTTGCCTGAATCTACCGTAAAAGCATCCGGTACAAACGTTTTTACGCGTTCCCTTCGCTTTTTCGATATCTCTGCAACGATGACCTTCCCTGCATTTTTCGTAAACGCAAGCTCCGCGTGGATACTCCCCAAATATCCGGCTCCGTATATGAGTACGTTATCGCCCGCATGGATATTTAGAAAACTCTGCGCATTGATTGCGCAAGCGACTGGCTCAATCGCGCTGGCAACCTCATCGCTCACGCTTGCGTTCAATTCGATAAGATGGCCTTGTTCAATGGCTCTTTTCGGAATTTTGATGTATTCAGCAAATGTACCATCGTATTGAAAGCCAATCGTTTGCAAATCGTCACACATGTTCGTTCTGCCCGTTTTGCAGCTTTTGCAGTTTCCGCATCCGATTGCTGGCGCGATGATATATCGCGCGCCGATGGTTAAATCGACACCTTCCCCTACTTCAACAATCTCATAGCATGCTTCGTGCCCGATTGTAATCGGTGTTTTCAGCTTCGTGCTGCCGAAGCGGTGCAAACGAAGATCGGTTCCGCAGATAGAGGCGAACCTCACTTTCGCAACTGCTTCACCGCACCCCGCCTTCGGAATCGGTACATCGTCCAGTTTGAAATCGGTGCCTCCCAAATATCGATAGGCTTTCATAGAAACTCCTTTTCTGTTGTCTTACGCCCAGGGTAGAAACAGTATTTTATTAAAATGGATCTCTTTGCGAAAGATTTTCTCAAAAATCTCTGGCGCTTCTTCCAGCCTGAGCTTATGAGTAATCACTTTTTCCGCGTCCACACTTCCATCCGCCAAACACGCTACGCCATGCGTCCATTCCCATCCTGGAAATGGTTTTGAAAATGAATTCCACGATCCAACGATCGATTTCTCTCCCCGCATCAGCTGCTCAACGCACTGTTCCGATAATTCAAGCGGTTTGTGAGATATGCCCAAAAGAACCGCAGTTCCGTGTTTCGCCGTCGCCATAATCGCATTGTGCTGCGCAGGCGGAAACCCCGAAGCATCGATGCAAACATTTGCGCCGCCATCTGTGGCTTGAACGATTTGGTTTACGACATCTTTGTCCAAGCCACAAACCAATACGTCCGCTCCGCAATCCTTAGCTGTTGCAAGCTTTTCGTTGCTAATATCGACGGCTACCACAAGTCTGGCGCCTTTTGCCTTCATATATTGGATTGCGAATAAACCGATAGCTCCGGTGCCCACGACGCACACACTGTCGCCGGCCTGAAAACCGCTCCTTTTAATCGCGTGGAGAGCGTTTGCCAAAGGATCCGTTGTAGCCGCCGCTTCAAAACTCACGCTATCCGGCACTTTCAAGAGATTCTCGCGCGGAACTGCAACATACTGGGCGAAGGCTCCATCGTTTCTCGATCCAAAGTATTTATAATCCTTGCAAAGTGAGTAATTCCCCTGTTCGCAGAATTTGCACTTGAAGCACGGTAACAGCGGCGGCACGGTAACATGCTCTCCGATCATATGATCCTTCACTTCGCTTCCCAATTGAACGATCTCGCCGGCGAACTCGTGTCCGGGCGTAATCGGTGCAATGTATGCGCCGAGCTCGTTGATGCGCGGTATGTCCGAACCGCATATCCCGACCGCCATTACCTTGACCAGAGCTTCATTTTCTCTAATTTCCGGAACCGGGACTTCCTCAAATCTTAGGTCACGCGGCGCATACATCCTCACCGCCTTCATCATTTCCATTTCCTATACCTGTCTTTCTCTTTTTATTCTGATTAAACGCTTTCGCATACGCTACCTTTATACTCTCCGTGGCATTATGGGTATAAGGAATACAAAGTCGCTGTTTCGAATGAATTTTGTCATTCACACGAGAAGCCACGCAAGATGTAAGTATCCTGTTTACTAGATTCTATTTGTCAGAGTCAAAAAATTCGATCGCTACCCAACGCACTTTGAGTAACAACCTATTTTATTGTTCAACCACAAAATTATTTCTTCGCCCAATCGAAGGATCGTTCAACTGCTTTCTTCC
>JBDKRF010000219.1:0-1597 GCA_039683525.1 Clostridiaceae bacterium | reverse complement strand
GAGGGCGGATTACAAAACCGTTTCGCGGCTGCATGCCGCATAGTCCCGTCGTGCCGCTCCCGCGAATCAGGTGCAGCAGTAGCGTCTCTGCTTGATCGTCCTGATGGTGCGCGGTCGCGATTACATCAGCCTCAACGAGGTTGCGCGCGCGTTCGAGGAATGCATAGCGCACCTCTCTTGCCGCCTGCTCCAGAGACTGCCCGTGATTCTTTGCATAGGCGGGCACATCCGCGTTCTCCGTGAAAAACGGAATCGAGAGCTTTTCGCAAAGTGCCGCGCAAAATTGCTGGTCGCGCTCTGCCGTTTCGCCTCGAATGCCGTGTTGCAGGTGCGCGGCGAACAGGCCGCCGATCTTGCCCTCGTTGAACAAATCGAACATCGAGAGCAGGAGCGCGGTGGAATCCGCCCCGCCGGAGAGTGCAACAAGCACCCTGACCTTTGGGTTGCAACCGCAGGCGGCGAGTTCGGATTCTCCGATCAACCGCCGATGCTCACGTGTCACCGCATAGATCTCCAGAATGAAATATAGTGCTATTCTACCCGCATCAAATTCGTTTGACAAGTGCTGAGGCAAAAATACCGCCACTTGTCGCAAACAATTCACGATGCGTTGTCTTTCGACAACACTTTTCGCTCCTTGCGGCAAAGTTGCGCGCTTTTCCCTTTGCGTGCGGATCATGTTTTGACAGCGTATTCGGAATCTACTATACTGATAAAGCAATCTTTTGGAGGCGCGTTATGCCGGATTCCATTCATAGCGGACATCGCGAGCGCATTCGCGAACAATACAAAACCCACGGAGCCGAGGCGTTTCTGGATCACCAGTTCCTCGAGCTTCTATTAACTTATGCCATCCCGCGCAAGGACACCAACGAGCTGTCGCATGTGCTACTTGAGCGCTTCGGTTCTCTCGAAGGCGTGGTCACCGCGGAGGTTGCGCAGTTGATGCTCGTCGAAGGTGTCGGCGAAAGCACAGCGGTCTTTCTTCGCATGCAGGGAGACCTGTTTCGCCGCCTGCGCCTTCACCGTCTCGCGGACGCCCGCGGAAGTATCCGCCTGACTTCCCCCGTCGAGGCCGCACGATACGCGGTCTCCCAGCTCTCGCTCAATACCTATGAAACCGTGCTTGCCGTTTGCCTAAACGCAAAAAAAGTGGTGCAGAGCTGTGAGCGCGTCGTTGGCGGTTCGCTCAGCGAAGCGCAGATCTACCCGCGCAATATCGCGGAGGCGGCGCTGCTTCGCCGTGCACACGGAATCCTGCTCATCCACAACCATCCTTCCGGCGACCCGACGCCCTCCAAAGCCGACGCGGAGACGACTCAGTCCGTTCGCGCGGCGCTGGAAAGTATCGGCGTGCAGTTGTTCGATCATATCATCGTTGGCGGAGATCATGCCTATAGCTTCTCGACCGGCGCTGTCATCGGTGTCTCCGGCGCGGAGGCTGAGGTGTTTTCGCTTGCAGACTATCAGGCGTTGCAGGCGCAGGCGGTTCGCACGGGCGCGCTGCTCCGCGTCATGGAGCCGTATTAACACATTTTTCGCATACAAAAACGGCGGGATTGCTCCCGTCGTTTGTTTTTTTGTGTTGTTTTTCAGC
>JBDKRF010000218.1:0-1944 GCA_039683525.1 Clostridiaceae bacterium | reverse complement strand
TTTTCTTGCGACCCATGCGATCAACCGCTCGTTGATGGAGCAGGTCGCCTCCCGCGTGGTCGATGTGCGCGGCAACGCCTGTGTGCAGGTGTTTACCGAGCAGTCGATCTACGAGACCAACCCCAATCAGCGGGATGACCCGCAGACGGTGATCGAGCACCTTCCGGTCATCAGCCAGCCGATGGAGCAGATCCATGAAACCGCGCTGAAGCTCTTGATCGCGCATTCCTCCAGCAATCTGGACGCGATTCAGGAAGCGATCCTGCAGGAGCCGTATATCGATCAGTTCTCCGTGTTTCGCACCGCAGACTGGTATCTGGAGTTCGTCACGGCAGGCGTGAACAAAGGCACCGCGCTGGAGGATGTCCGCGCGCGCTGTGGCGACGTGAAGAAGATCCTCGCAATCGGGGATTATAACAACGATCTGGAGATGGTAGTGCTTGCAGATATCGGAGGCGCGCCCGCCAACGCGATAGACGAGGTCAAGGCTGTTGCCGACATCGTACTTACCGCCAACAACAACGAAAGCTGCGTCGCGGAGTTCTTAGCCCGTGCTCTGGGAATCCATCCGGAAAACTGATCACCTGCTCTGCCTTGAGCGAAAAAAAAGCCGTTGCGGTCTCGCAACGGCTTTGTGCTTATTCGTAGTATTGCTGCCTGCGCTGCTTTGCCCTGGCGCGGCGCTTGCGCTCATAGCGGCGCTTACGCTCCGAGAGAATGAAGATCACGATCAGCGCCACAAGCAGGATTGCCAGCAGGATGAAGGTTAGCGTCAGCGTGTCCCCCGTGCTCCAGTCCTTGCGCCCTTTGTCGATGAGTGGCGTGCTGTCCGGGCCTGCGCTCACGATGGCGGTTGCCTCCGGGTCGGCTGATGCCGCGTCCGTCCCCTGACTCACCGCAAAGTCCGCAACCAGCGGCGCGGAGTAGACCACTTCATCGCCCAGCTTGTACTCGACGCGTCCCATGCTCTGTCCGGCGCTGATCGGTGCTTGCGCGTCCGTCGTCAGTACCATATTCGCCGTGATGGCGCCCGCGTTCGACTTGATGTTATCGACCGTCGTCGTCGGGAAGCGCAGCGTATCCCCAAACTGCGCAGTCATGGTCAGCTGACCATCCTTTAAGTCCGCGGCGTTTGCGTTGACAACGCCCGTGGTAAAGGTCTGCTGTAATCCCAGTTCCGACGCGGTCACGCTCTGGTACCCGTTTGCAAACACGTATTCAAAGATCGCAGCTGCGTTGACAAATCGCGCGAGGTTGGTCGTTACCGTGTCGCCGCCATATAGCTCCGCCTTGTCGCCAAACATCGTGATGATCACGCGCGCGCCGTCCTTCTGCGCGGCAACCACGAAGCATTTGCCAGCGGTATCCGTATCCCCTGTTTTCCCCGCTAGTGCGTATTGATAAACCGTCTGTACCGGATCACCCGCAACGGCGTTGAGAAGGCGGTCTGTGTTCACCAGCACGAGGTCTGTCGTGCGAACGCTATTTGCAGGAACGGTATAGGTCTTGGTACCGGCAATCTTGACAAATTCTTCATTCTTCAGTGCGTATGCCATAAGCTTTGCCATATCGCGCGCAGTTGTGTAGTGATTGTCATTCTGAATGCCATGCGGATTGGTGAAATGCGTGTCATTCATACCAATCTCCTGGGCTTTCTGGTTCATCAGCGCGGCGAACGCATCAACAGAACCGGAAACATATTTGGCGATCGCTTCAGCAGCATCATTGCCCGAGAGTAGCATTAACCCATAAACGAGATCACGTAGCGTCAGCGTTTCACCAAGCACTAACCCCATTCGCGATGAATACTCTGTAATTGGAACTATCGTCCCTTTAATTTCTTCCCCGACAGTAACCATATCATCCAGTTTGCCGCTGTCCAGCACAACCAGCGTGGTCATAATCTTTGTCGTGCTTGCAGGGTAGACCTTCTGGTCTGCATTG
>JBDKRF010000217.1:0-2101 GCA_039683525.1 Clostridiaceae bacterium | reverse complement strand
TGATGCTGGAAAAAAAACGCAAGCACGAAGACGCGATGAAGCACTTTCGCGCGGCGAACGCGCTGGACCCAGCGTATGCGCCTTCCCGCTGGAATCTGGAAGGGTTTTCGGAGTTCTACAGAACACGAACGGATGCCTATTTCGCGAGTGATTGCGATTTTGAGCATCTGCCGAGACCGTATATAAAGGAGTCCAAAGCATGTATATAATCATAGCAGGCTGCGGGAAAATCGGTGCAAACTTAGTAAAAACGCTCTCGGACGACGGGCACGACGTGGTTGTGATCGATCCAAATGAAGAGAGCTTTGCACAGTTGGAAAACGGCACAAACTGCCTCACCGTCACCGGTATGTCGATCGACGAGGATGTCCTTAAGAGCGCTGGCATCGAGCGCGCAGACGCACTCTGCGCCGTCACGAGCGATGACAACGTCAACATCATGACCGCGCAGATCGCCAAGCAGCTCTACCATGTGCCGCACGTGGTGACGCGCTGTTATGATCCCGAAAAAGACGCAATCCTGCAGCATATGGGGCTCTGCACGGTTTGCCCCACGATGCTGACCGTGGAAAGAATCGGCCTGCTGCTCGGCGAAACGGAGGAGAATTAACAGATGCGCATCATCATCGTCGGCGGCGGAAACGTCGGATATTATCTTGTGAAAACGCTGATGGCCGAGAAGCACCATATCATGCTGATTGACAGCAATCGCGCGCGCTGCGAGCGCGTGGATAACGCATTTGGCGGAGCCTATGTCGAGGTCACGCACGGGGACGGCACCAACGCGGACTGCCTCAGAGACGCAGGCATTTATCACGCGGAGGCATTCATCGCGGTGACCGGGCAGGATCAAAACAACCTCGTGAGTTGTCAGCTTGCCAAGGATTATTTCGGCGTCAAGCGCACCATCGCGCGCGTGAAAAACCCGAAAAACATCCGCGTGTTTGAGCAGCTGGGCGTGGACAGCGTCATCAGCAGCACCGCGCGCATCGCGGGCAGCATCGATTCCGAGCTGGACTGGGCGGACGTCAACGCGCTCTTAACCCGCAAAGCCACGCATGTGCGCGTGCGTGAGGCACTCGTCGCCCCTGCCTCACCCTACAGCGGCAAGCGGCTCAGTGAAATCGGGCTCCCCAAGGGCATGATCGTCGTTTGTCTCGTGAGGGACGGCGAGGCCGTCATTCCCGACGGCGAAACGGCGCTCAATGCGGACGACAACGTCGTCATTCTCGGGAACGAAAACGATCTGCCGCGCGTGATTTCTACGTTACGAGGTGAAGTGTTATGAAGATGAAACTAAAGACTGCGCGCGGCGTTCTGTTGGAGATCGGTTTCTCCGGCGCGCTGATCCTCGCTGGCTACGCTGTCTCCGTACTGCTTGGGTGATACGGAAATGATCGACAAACCGATGAATCGGCTCAAGCCGATCTGTTACTATACCGGTCTAGTGGTTCTGGTGCTCAATGCGTTGCAGATTCTACCAATCATAACCTCAGTCGCCTATGGAGAGTGGCCCATCGCAATTGCGTTTGTCGCCTCACTCTCCATTGCGGCGTTGGTCGCGGCGGGGCTGATGCTCGCAGGAACCAAGGAGCGCTTTGCAAAGCTCAGTTTCGGTGAAGGCATGGTAGTTGCTGCCGGGTCTTGGTTTTTCTGCATGCTGCTCTCCGCGCTGCCATACTACTTCTCAGGCAACTACTTGAGCTATCTGGATACGTGCTTCGACGTGATGAGCGGACTCACCACCACGGGACTAACGCTGATTCAGGATCTCGACCATGTCAGCAACGGCATCAACATGTGGCGGCATCTGCTGACGTTTGTCGGCGGTCAAGGTATGGTCGTGCTCGCGCTGACGTTCCTCACCAAAGGACAAGGCGGAGCTTACCGCATGTATGTCGGTGAGGCGAAGGATGAGAAACTCTTCCCAAACGCCGTCACCACCGCGCGCCGTATCTGGCAGATCAGCTTGATCTATCTTGCGGTGGGTACGCTTGCGCTCACGGCTTCCGCACTAGCGGCGGGGCTTCCGCGTGATCGCGCGTTTCTACACGGGCTATGGACCTACATGTCTGCCTGGAGCACGGGCGGGTTTGCGCCG
>JBDKRF010000216.1:0-11323 GCA_039683525.1 Clostridiaceae bacterium | reverse complement strand
CGATCATGAAATAGAGTTTGACGCTGCTCCAGCCAGCAGAAAACGCGTCCTGCGTGGCGCGGAGGATGTCCTCCTCCGTGACGTTTTTGTTGATCACATCACGAAGACGCTGTGTGCCAGCTTCCGGCGCAAACGTCAGCCCCGCTTTGCGAACGGTCTGCATGACTTTTAGATCGCCTGCCAGCTCACTGTCCACGCGAAGCGAAGGCAGGGACACGGAGACCTTACCTGCCTCCATCTCACGGATGATCTCTGGCACGAGTTTGTGTACTTCGGAATAATCTCCGGTGCTGAGGCTTAACAGCGAAACTTCATCGTAACCCGTGCAGCCGATCTGCTGTCGCGCGAGCTCCATCAGCGTTTCGCTCTTGCGCTCGCGGATCGGGCGGTAGATATACCCCGCCTGGCAGAAACGGCAGCCGCGTGTGCAGCCGCGCATAACTTCCAGCGCGATGCGATCGTGTACGATGCCGAGATACGGCACGATCGGCTCGCCCGTGAAGGCAGCCGCGTCGAGGTCTTTCACGATTCTGCGCACGACGCAGGTATCCTCCGTCTTGAGGGACGGAACATAAACACCGCGCATGGCGGAAAGCTCAAGTAAAAGCTCCGCTTTGCTCTTGCCCGTGCGCTTTGCGTTCAATACCGCGCGCGCAACCTCCGGCGTCATGTCTTCCCCGTCGCCAATCAGCACCGCGTCCATAAACGCGGCAACCGGCGTGGGGTTGCAGGCGCAGGGGCCTCCGCAGATGATCAGCGGATCGCTCTCGCTGCGGTCTTTTGCAAGCAGCGGAATGCCGGAGAGATCCAGCATTTGCAGAATGTTGGTATAGCACATCTCGTAGAGAAGCGCAAAACCAATGATGTCAAATTCTTTCAGCGGGCGCTTAGTTTCGAGCGAAAAGAGCGGCAGATGCTCTTCCCGCATCACCTGCTCCATATCCGGCCAGGGAGCAAACGCACGCTCGCAGGCAACGCCCTCCACGCTGTTGAGCGCGTGGTAGAGAATCCGCGAACCAAGGTGCGACATGCCGATCTCGTATACGTCAGGAAACAGCAACGCAAAGCGGAGATCCGCCTCCGTTTTCACGATGCTGTTCCACTCTCCGCCGATGTAGCGCGCGGGCTTTTCCACGCGGCTGAGCAGGCGGTTAAATGCTGTTTGATCCAAAGCTGTGTTCCGTTCCATCCTCTTCATTTCGGTGACGTGGCCAAACCAAATTGGCATAATTCACCTAATATGATAGTGTATCATACGCGTCGATTCCGGTCAAATCAGATACACGCGTTTGTTTGCATGCCCGCAGCGTGAATAAAATGAATATCGCGCGCAGTTTCTAAAAAAGCATGCATTTTTCGTATGATGTGGTAAAATAGACATGCTTATCGATTTTTACTCAAGTGTTAACTTCAGTTTGAAATCGACCGTGAATTTGCTTTTAACATATCTTTTGCAAAGGGGAACGATATGCTGCTCTTAAAAAACGGCAACCTCCACACGATGACACAGGACGCCTTTCTGGGTGATATTTTAATTGAAAACGGCAAGATCGCTGCCATCGGAGCCTCCCTTTCCGCGGAAGGTGCGGAGGTGGTCGACCTGAAAGGACAGTTTGTCCTGCCGGGTCTGATCGACGCGCATTGCCACATCGGCATGTGGGAAGACGGCATGGGTGAAGAGGGCGCGGACGGAAACGAGATGACCGACCCCATCACGCCGGAGCTGCGCGCGGTAGACGGGCTCAACCCTTTTGATCCCTGCTTCAAGGAAGCGCGCGAGGCGGGTGTTACCACCGTGGTCACCGGCCCCGGCAGCGCGAATGTCATCGGCGGTCAGTTTGCCGCGCTCAAGACCTTTGGACGCAGCATCGAGGAGATGACGCTGCGCGACCCCATCGCCATGAAAGCCGCAACGGGCGAGAACCCCAAGGGCGTGTATGCCGAGAAGAAGGTCGCCCCCACCACGCGTATGGCAATCGCCTCCCTATTTCGCTCGACCATGACCGACGCGGTCGAGTATCAAAAAGGCATGGCGAAAGAGGAAGACAAGCCCGATCGCGATATCGCAATGGATGCGCTCCTTCCCGTGATCAACCGTGAGCTGACCGTGAAGATTCACGCGCACCGCGCAGACGATATCCTCACGGGTCTGCGACTCGCAAAAGAATTCAACCTCAAGGTGACCATCGACCACTGCACAGAGGGTTATCTGATCACGGATGTGCTCAAGGATCGCCTGATTGAACAGGGCGCGGGCATTATTATAGGGCCTCTGCTCTCCGAACGCAGCAAAATCGAGCTTAAGAATCTCTCCTTTTCGGCGCCCCGCGTGCTGGAAGAAGCTGGCATTCCGTTTGCAATGATGACCGACCACCCCGTGATCCCGATTCAGTTCCTGCCGGTTCAGGCTGGGCTCGCCGTGCGCGAGGGTCTCAGCGAGGAGACCGCTCTTCGCTCCATCACACGCAATGCCGCAGAAATCGTCGGGATTTCCGACCGTGTCGGCACGCTGGAGGTCGGCAAGGACGCGGACATTGCGGTCTACGACGGACACCCCTTCGACTACCGCACCCACTGCGTACTCACGCTCATCAACGGAAAGACCGTCTATCAATCGCAGAAGCGGGAGGCGTGAGCCATGCGTGCCACCTATGCATCCATTTCGCTTGCGAACATCAAGCATAATATCGAGGTCATCCGCTCCCGCCTGAAGCCGGAAACGAAGTATCTCGCCGTGGTCAAGGCAAACGCCTACGGACACGGTATGGAGGCGGTCGCCAACTGCGCGCTGGAGAGCGGCGCGGCCTATCTCGGCGTCGCGTTTGCCGAAGAGGGCGTACGTCTGCGTCTCGCGGGTATCACCGCCCCGATTTTACTGCTGGGCGCCACGGATGAGGACCACATGGACGATGTGATCCGGCATTTTCTGATGCCGACGGTGTTCGCCGTGGAGACGCTGCAGCTCCTGCAAGCGCACGCGGCAAAGCTCGGCATGATCTGCCGCGTACACATCAAGGCGGATACAGGCATGAACCGCATCGGCTTTACGAGCGAGGCTGCCTTTACCGAGGCGATCCTCCTACTCAAACGCTGCCCGAACCTCGTTCTGGATGGTCTTTTCACGCACTTTGCGGTGTCCGAACTGCCCGATACCTCCTTTACAATCCTGCAGGCGGAGAGATTCCGCCGCTATGTCGAAATCTGCGGCAGAAACGGCCTCCATCCCATTCTCCACGCGAGCAACAGTGCAGCGGCTCTTCATATCCCCGAAGCGCAATTTGATATGGTGCGCGGCGGCATCGCGATGTACGGCTGTCATCCGGCGGGTCACCCGGTCAAGGGAATCGACCTTCGCCCCGTGATGAGCTGGCACGCGTACCTGACCCACATCAAGACGATTCCGGCGGGCGAAGGCGTGAGTTACGGACTAAAGTTTATTACGCCCTGCGATATGCGCGTCGGAACGGTCGCCGTCGGCTACGGCGATGGCTACAAGCGCTGCCTCTCCGGCAAAGCGGAGGTGCTCATTCGCGGTGTCCGCGCGCGGCAGATCGGCACCATCTGCATGGATCAGATGATGATCGATCTGACCAATGTGCCGGACGCGATCGTCGGCGACGATGTGGTTCTGCTTGGCCGTCAGGGCAACGACGCGATCACCGCAGACGAGCTTGCGGATCTTGCGGGTACGATCAGCTACGAGATTCTCCTCAGTATTTCGGAGCGCGTCCCGCGCGTCTATACGAAAGATTGAAGAAACAAACAAAAACAGGCACCCGCTGCGTGGGTGCCTGTTTTTTGTTGAATGCGTGCCTTAAAAATTCTCAATCGTCTGCTCGATTGCGCCGATCACATCCCGCGCGAGAAGCATCCGCTCCTTGAGCAGCTCCAGCGCGGTATCGGCGGAAGCACCAAGCAAGTATGCCCCGCAGGAGGCCGCGTCAAAGGGAGCCATTCCCTGTGCAAGCAACCCCGTGATCAGCCCGGCAAGCACATCTCCGCTGCCGCCCTTGGACAGCCCCGCGTTGCCGCTGATATTCAGCCGTACTGTGCGACCATCCGAGATGCAACTTGTCGCGCCCTTGAGCAGCACCACACAGTTCCATTGTTTCGCATATTTCTGCGAGATACCAATCGGGTCGGCTAAGACCGCCGTGATCGGCTCCCCGCAAAGGCGCGCCATCTCCGCCGGGTGCGGCGTGAGAATCACGCTCTCTTGCAGATTGGCTAAGAGATGCGCCGATTTTGCTAGCTGGTTGAGCGCATCCGCGTCCAGCACCAACGGCACTTTTGTGGACAGCGCGGATTCGATCAGCGGTAGAATATCTCCTTCGCCCGCGCCGCAGCCGATGCAAACCGCACTTTTCTTCGGAAGCAACGCTGTTGCCGCGCGGCAGGCGGTCTCATCCCAAACTGCGCCGTCGTTGACCGGAACCGCCATCGCCTCCGGAAGATTCGCAAACGCGTTTTTGATCTCGCCCGGCACGGCAGCGGTCGTCAACCCCGCGCCCGCGCGCAGGCAGGCAGCGGTGCTTAAGAGCGCGGCGCCCGTAAGTTGTTTCGATCCGACGCAGAGCAACGCCCGTCCGTTCTTGCCTTTGTGGGAGTCCGCAGGGCGCTTCGGCAAGAGCTTTGCTGCATCCTCGCGTGAAAACAAGCTTACGGTTCCATCTTCTTCTTCAGCATCCGACAGCGGATGCACGATCACCTCGCCGCAAAGTCCGCGACCCGGAAAGAAAAGCTGTCCGCGCTTGTAAAACTCAAAGGTGACCGTCTCGCTTGCGTGAACAGCAACGCCCAGTATCGCCCCTGTGGTCGCATCCACGCCGGAAGGGATATCGACCGCGACGATCGGTTTCCCGCTTGCGTTCATGCGCGCGATTGCGTCCGCGTACGCGCCGGAAACCGGTCGCGAAAGCCCCGTGCCGAAGATTGCGTCGACGATTACGTCGTATGTGCGGAGCAGCTCGTCCGTGACTGCGTCAAAAAAGCGTACACCGAGTTCCAGCGCGCGCAAATAGTTCGTCTTTGCGTCGCCCGCGAGCTTGCTTGCATCCGTGAGCAGCACGCCCGCGCTAGTTGAGCCGCGCGTTGTCAGTAGGCGCAGCAGCGCAAACCCATCGCCGCCGTTGTTTCCACCGCCGCAGACCACGAGTACGCGCTTCCCGGCATATCGCGCCGACAACAGCGCATCGACGCCTTGCGCCGCGCGCTCCATCCAGACGAGGCTCTCAGCCCGTCCATCGGTAAAGCGTTTCTGCTCATAGCGGCGCATCTCATCCGCTTCGACGACGCGCTTCATTCGATATTCTCCCCCGTCGCCTCACGCAGCGCCGCGCGGGCGTCGTCATAAGAGTATCCGCGCGCAAGCAGTCGGCGCACGACAATCTCATTGCGTTCGTCTTCTGACAGATGTGCATATTGGCGCACGTACTTCTCCGCAATCGAGCCTGCGCTCTTTTGTTGCGTTTCGTCGTCTACCTGCAACAGCGCCTGATCGATTGCAACCGCTTCCACTTCGTGTGCCAGCAGTTGTTCGCGCAGGTGCGCGCGGCTGATCGGCTTCGTCGCGAGCCGTGTTCGCACGAACTCTTCGGCATATGCCGCGTCATTGAGCAGCCCCAGGTCTTTGAGGCGCTCTACCGTTTCATACACCTCGACCTCGCCATATTCGCAGGCGTCGAGGTGCCGCTCCACCTCGCGCACGGTGCGCGCGCGCACAAGAAAGCGAAGCGCAGCATCCATCGGTGTGCGTCCGGAATCGGAGACTTTTTTGGGTTTTGACATACTTTTACTCATGCGGTTATTCTATCATAATTTTCCTGTTGCTAACAGCGGTGGAAAATCCACGCAAATCTCAAATAAAGGAGAAAACCTGCAACTTTCTCATGAACATTCTGTAACAATTCCACCATCCTATCATTCCGGCGGTGCAAATAATCGTTCTATCCATTACAATAGGGAAAGATGCTTTCGCGCACCGCGCGTTTGATTATGATTGTTCCAGGAGGATGCTTCAATGGAGGACAACCGGCAAAAGCCGAGCCAGCCAGTGAATGAGTCGGAGTTTCCAGAGGTCATATTGGAACCGATTCAGGATATTGGATTACCGAAGAAACGCAAAAACGGCAGCACACTTTCCCGAAAACGCAAGAAAAGAAAACAGCAGCAGCGCATGCTCATCGCCCTTGGCGCGGTGCTTGCGGTGGTGCTCTCTGTTTTTATCTTTATGTTCATCAGTAATCAGCGTCAGCAAGCGGCGGAAGCCGCGGCGCAGATTGCTGCCGAGGAAGCGGCGCGCGCGCAGCAGGAAAAGGAACGCCAGGAGTTTGAGGCACTTGCCAACTCCACCACCTTCCTCGAAGGGGTCACGGTCAACGGCATCGACATCGGCGGTATGACGATGGACGAAGCGAGAACCGCGCTCGGCGCCGCGGAGGCAACTGTCGCTGCATTGCGCGAGCTGCAGCTGGTATACGACAACAAGCTCTATCCGCTCGATATCTCCGATATGCCGATCACACTCAACACCGATTCCGTGTTGAAGGAGGCGTATCCGCTTGGTAAAACGGGCGACCTCGCGTCCATGAAAGCCGAAGTGGCGGACGTCAAGGCGAACGGGCGCGCATTTACGCTGTCCGTGAGCTACGACCTCACCGCGCTCAACACCAAGGTCGCGGCGCTTGCCACGCAGATTGACGTTCCCGCACAGAACGCCAAAGTGACGGGAATCGATGAGACCACGCATACGCTCGCGATTCAAAACGAAGTGGTCGGGCATGTCGTCGACCAAAACGCGCTGATCACCGCCATCACGGATTCCCTGATGAAGAGTTCCGGATCGCCGATCAGCATCCCCATCATCGAAACACAACCGACGGTTACCGCAGCGACGCTGCAAGGCTCGTTCGTTCTGCGCGCCAAAGCAACGACGGATTTCTCCTCCAGCACCAGCGCGCGTAAATACAACGTGAAAAAAGGCGCAGGATTGATCAATGGCACAGTGGTCGCGCCCGGCGAAGTGTTTTCTACAAACGATACGCTTGGTACCCGCACGTCAGGCAATGGCTGGAAAATTGCGCATGCATATGTGGGCGGCACCGTTGAGGATCAAGCCGGCGGCGGTGTTTGTCAGCTATCTACCACGCTTTACAATGCTATCGTAAAAGCCGATCTCGAGGTTGTCTACCGCCGTAATCACTCGATGCCGGTTGGCTACATCAAAGAGGGGCTGGATGCGACGATCAACTCCGTTGGAAACATCATCGACTTCCAGTTTAAAAATAACACGACATCGGACATCATCGTCATCAGCTACACCAACGGCAACGATCTCACGTTTGAGATTTGGGGCATCCCGTTTGCCACGACTGAATACGACGAAATCAAGCTCACGAGTTCGCGCGTCTCTATCACCGAGCCAGCGGGAGAACCGGTCGAAGTAATAGTTCCCGTTGGTACCGAGAAACCTGACGGCTCTGGTTTAATGGTTGCTGGCGAAACAGCTGTTATCGTGCCAGCGAGAAAGGGCTACATCTACCAGAGCTATAAGAACTACTATCTTGCCGGTACGCTCGTGAAGAAGGAGAAGCTCGCGGTCTCGACCTATAAGGCATTCCAGGGTGAAATCTGGATCTGCCCCGCTGAGGAAACACCGATGCCTGAGATCACGCCGGAGCCGATTCCGCCTACCGAAGTAATCCCGCCGACGGTACCGTAACAGAATCGAAGCAATCAAAAACGAGAGGGTAAAAACCCTCTCGTTTTTTCGATCAATCATCCGTCTCTTGCTCCGCGTCATACCGCTCGCGTTGAAGTATCATAAACTTGAGCGAGTCGGCATCCATCGGCGCTTGTCGGGTACCCATGCAGGCGTTGCAGGTCGTGAAGCACTCGGGACAGATGCAGCGGCTGCCGAGTCCTTTTTCATCCTGCACCATATATGCCCCGCAATTTTGGCAGGAACACCGCATGCGATCACCTCCTCTATCCTTCTACTCCTATTTTATCACACTCGGCGCAACTTGGGCGCACGATCTTGATACGACGCGTTCTTAACATTCCGTTTATAGAATTTCATCCGATTGTGTGCTATACTTTCAGCGTTATGAAATTTCACTTCCACACAAAACCTATCTTTGTACTGCGCCGTGTGCTTGCGCTCGCGCTTGTTTTCGCGTCCCTGCTCTTTGCGTCAAACCGCGCGCTGGCTTCTGGATTTACGTTTTCTATCGGGGATTGTACGGACGAGGTTTTCCGCGTGGAAACGCGCCTCTCCGATCTCGGATATCTCCTGAGCGTGGTCAACGGCCACTGGGAACAGTCGGATGCAGATGCACTCGCTGCCTTTGCTACGGCAAACGATGTCTCCGTCTATGCATCAGGCAACGTTCTTTTCTCCAACGACGCAAGACCCGCCTCTTTAAACAGCTCAGGCGTCTTCGCCACAGGTCCGCAGGGTTTTCTCGTGACCTACGGTACGCGCATGCCATGGTCTGAGGTTTCTACCAAGTTGGTGCCAGGGCAAGCATATGACGTGACCAGCTGCTATTCCGGCATCACGCTTCATATGGTCTGCGTCTCCGTCGGTGGTCACGCAAAGATGCGCCCTGAGCTGGATTGGGATAACGCGACGCTGCGTGGATTCTTTTACGCGGCAAGCAGCTCGGAAAAGCAGCCTGTCGTGATATCGATCGATGGAATATTAGTTGCGGCTTCCATCCAGCAGGCGGCTCCGAGCTTAAAGGAACAGTCTTTGCCGGAATACGGGCTCTACTTCTACGGTTCGCTCTCGGACATCAACCAGATTCCGGACGCGGAACACGAGGCGATCATCCGCATTGCAGCCAACATGCAACCGTCGGAATCGTAACAAATCGACGAATGCTTCAATCAGCCATCGTCACTCAATAAAACACTGCCAATAAAAAGCCCTGTTCCGGTTTGATCCGGAGCAGGGCTTCTTGCTTGTGTTTTCGTTAGCCGACCGTTCTCTGAGAGATGCCCTTGATGACGGAGAGCGCCCAGTCATGATCGCTCAACGTGACCACGGTGCCGCAATACGGGCACTTGCCGGTGTGATTGATGTTCAGCGGTGCGCCGCAGTTCGGGCAGCTGATCTGCGTGACACTCGGTTGCACCAGCGTCTTTTTGTCCTTCTGGCGAATCAGCTTCCAGTCATAGACCATAAACAATTCGCGCGTTGTGCTGCCGCTGATGATGTTACCGGTGCGGTCATCCGTCGTATAGTCCGTAATGCGTGTGGAGAGGCGCACAACGAGTACATCGTTGTCGGCTTCGACAGCGTAGCGAACGATGCGAGTCTCGAGCACGGCGATACGCTCGACGTGGTTGGTCTGCTTGGCATCGATGAGCGTCTGCAGCTGCCGCGCCATCTGGTTGTAGAGCGCGTCGGTCATGATGGCACGCATCGGTTCCCACTGTTTATCCTGCCATGCGTCTTGCATCTGGATATACTGGTTGCCGATCTTCTCGAGCAACACCTGTTCGTTGAAGTTCGGATCTTTCTGCTTGAGGGTATCCAACGGAAGACCCGGTTCTTCCTGCGCCGCGGTGTAGACATTTTGTCCGCCATTCTGCTGGCCGGATTTCATGTAGCGCAGCACGATCACCACGACGATGACGATCATGATCACGGTAAACAGATTGCCACCCAAACAGCCGACCGCGCCGATGGAGCCGTCGCTTGAACTGGAGCCGCTGTCATAGGTAGAGCCGCTGCTCCAGCCGGAGGAACCGCTGTCCCAGCTGGAACCACTGTCCCAACTCGATCCGCCGCCCCAATCGGAACCACCGCCGCCCCAATCGGAGCCGCCGGAAAAATTGCCCGCATCCGCGAGGGAGTATGCTCCCAGCGTCAGGCAGCAAAGAAGCACGGCGAGCAAAATCAGTCCGTGCCGAATTCGTCTCTTCATATTGCCAGACCCCCAGATTCTATTATTAGACGCTCCTATCATACCCTATTTTTCTTGTGCGAACAACAGCTATTCACATACGCTTTTTTTGATCGATCAAAACGAAACGGGGCATGGCTTTTTTGCCATACCCCCGCGCAGTCTTTATCCTACGCGCGAAACAACAATTCAAGAAACTCGTTTCTCTGACCGGTTCGCACTACCACGCGCTCCACGTCTTGATCCATGCAATCCAGATGCGATTCCTCGGCGCGGTAGAACACACAGGTGCCGCAACTTGCGCTCAGGTAGCGCGGTACGGGCGCAAGCCTTGCCACGATCCCGTTTGCCGCCAGTGCGCGCTGTGTTCGCATCGCAGATAGGTGCGTATGAAAGGTAGCAATGTACTCGTTCATGTCCTATTTAGTAGCAGTTTGTAGTCCGAGCCTTCCTGCTGTATGGTCACGGCATATCCGCGCGACGCGGCAAATCGCGTGACGTTTTCCTTTGCAGCCTCCGCGTCAACCAATACGGTCAGCTCGCTTGTTCCATCCTTTAACGCGCGCTGCGTCCGCACGACTGGTTCCGGGCACAGTAATCCTCTTGCGTCTACGATCATCATAGATTTCTATCCTTTCCTGTCCTTTCGTCTTCCGTCAAGCTTACGCTTTTTCGCGGTTGAAGACCCCAATCAGCGCGAGAATCACAAAGCCTGCAATCACCGCAATCATACCGTTTGCCGTCGGCCCTTTTGCGGAAGAGGCGAGGCCGAAGTTATGGCAGATTGCAGCCCCTACAACAAATCCGATGACGGTGATCCCCGCGTCAGAGTTGCCTTCACCAGCCAGAATCACCTGACGAAGCGGGCAGCCGCCAAGCAACACACTCCCCCAGCCGACGAGCGCCATACCGAGGAAATTCCAAAGCCCATCTGTATGTGCAACGGGTTGATCCATAAAAGAAAAATGGAGTTTGCCTAGAATCAGGTTTCCAACGATCGTGGTCACAATGACCGCAACGAATCCCCATAGCATGGAGAAGTCTTGAAACAGCATCGCATCCCGACTTGCTGCAACGGTGCAGAAGCGCGAGCGCTGACAAAGGCCGCCTACCACGAGGCCAACGCCGAGCGCAAACAGGATCGGCGCATGCATCGAACCCGGGCCGGATTCACTCGCGGCAAACAGCGAGGGCAGCAGAACACTGAGCGCCATCAGAACCGCAGTAATGATCGGCAGCGCCAACCCTTCCGTCATGCTCTGTGCATACGCACGCTTGAGGGTAAAGCCGCCGCGCATCCAAAGAGTACCGACTAAAATGCCCGCGTTAAAACCAACGAGGCCGATCAGCGCATTGTGGTCACCGCCGCCAACGCGGAGCATCATGCGAAGCGGACAACCAAGGAACAT
>JBDKRF010000215.1:0-2447 GCA_039683525.1 Clostridiaceae bacterium | reverse complement strand
GCTATAATCTTTACAGCCCCAGCACTTGCTCGACAAACACGCGCGCGATGGTTGGGTCAAACTGGGTTCCGGCGCAGCGCAAAATCTCCTCTGCGGCTGTCTCCGGGCTTCTGGGTTTGCTGTAGATGCGTTCGTTGGTCATCGCGTCAAACGCGTCTACAATCGCGAGAATGCGCGAGAGAACCGGTATCTCCTCGCCGCACAATCCACGCGGATAGCCTCTCCCATCCCAGCGCTCGTGATGCGAAAGGATATATTCCGAAATCGGCGCGAGGTCAACGTTGTTTTGCGCAATGCGGAATCCGATCTCGGAATGCTTCTTCATCTCCAGCCACTCCGCTTCACTCAGCGCGCCGGGCTTTTGCAAAATCGCGTCATTGATGCCGACTTTTCCGATGTCGTGCAGCATCGCAAAGAGCGACATCTCGTCCAACTCTTTGTTTGAGATGCCGAGAATCTTGCCGATCTGACCGCAATAGTGCTGCAAGCGCTCGGCGTGCTCCTCCGTCTCCTCGCTCTTGGCCGCAAGCGTTGCCAATAGCGCGTTGATGACGCTGCTTCGAAAGCTCTTTTCGATCATGAGCTTGCGCCGATAGGTCAACTGCTCCGCCTCACGCAAAACGGTGTGAATCCCCTCGACCCCCGTTTTCAACGCATAGCCTAAGGCTATGCTGAGCTGGAGCTTCTCGTCGCTCTCACTCTTGCAGCGTGCTGAAATACGCTCGATCAACAGCTCCGCATCCTGTGCGCCCGCATCCGGCATCAAGATCAGGAATTCATCTCCGCCCCAGCGGCAAACGACATCCCTCGGCCCACTGCTGCTCTTGAGGATCCCCGCGATCTTTCGGATGAAGCGATCCCCCTCATAATGCCCGAATGCGTCGTTGACGAGCTTGAGCCCGTTGAGATCGCCCATGATGAGCACGCAGCTGCCCTGCGTCTCCTGATCATATCGATTGAGCATTTCCTCCATATACCAACGGTTATGCAACCCTGTCATGGAATCATGCGACATGATGTACTCGATCTCATCGCGTTGCTGCTTCTCCTGTGTTACATCTCGAAACACCATGACAACGCCGTAGATCTGACCTTCGGCATCGCGAATCGGAGAGGCGCCGTCCGCAATCGGCGTTTTCTCACCGCTGCGGTTGATCAGCGCGGTGTGGTTCGCAAGTCCTACGATTTCCCCTGTCTCCAGCACTTTTTCAATCGGAGAGCTGACCGGCTCTTCCGTCTCCTCATTGATCAGCTGCAACACGGTGGTGAATTTCTCGCCCAGTGCGTCGTCCTCCCAGCCGGTCATGCGCCGCGCAGTGGGGTTTAAGAGCGTAATTATTCCGTCCACATTCGTCGCCACCACGCCGTCGCCAATGGATTGGAGCGTGATGTTAAGCAGCTCTTTTTCTCTGACGAGCTCCTGCGTCTTCTTGCGAACTTCTTTTCTGAGGTACAGATTCCAAATCGAAACCCAGAGAACCACCGCCCCGACCACAGCCACGGCAATCAACACATACTCCAGATAATAACGAAGATAAAGCCAGGTGCTTTCGCGGCCAAACCATTTGTCGTCAATCTTTCGCAGCTCTTCAGACGTGATTCTGGCAAACCCATCCTCGACAACCGCGAGCATCGCGGCATCGCCCTCTTTCACCGCGCGATGAAACTCGCCGGAATACAGCGACTGGCTTCTGCTAAAATCGTTTGCAATCCCTTTTTGATAGAGATAATACAGCGCGGCGGGTTCGTCTACGACAAAGACGCTGACGTCGCCTTTCTTTACGGCATCGATTACCGCCTCATAACTCGGATATGCAATGATATCGGTCACGCCGGCTTTCTGGAGAAGCGGAATGCAGGCATCGCCCGCTTTGGCCGCGACCGTAAAGCCAGCCAGCGATGCCGCGTTTGTGATTCCGCCTATTTTGTTGCTGTGATAGATGGGGACGTCTATGGTCGCATATGCCTTGGTGAAATCGAGCCAGTCTTCTCGTTCTTCGTTTTCAAACACAGTATCGATGACATCGTATTTGCCCGCGCGCATCCCGTCGAGCACATCTGCCCAGTCCATGGCATGCAGCTCTGCTTTTATCCCGGTTTTTTCGCTCCAGCGCGTCCACTGATCGACCAGTATCCCCTGCAGGTTTCCCTTGGAATCGCGGAATACATAGGGCGGATAGTTGTCGTCCAGCACGACGGAAATCTTCTTCCCGCTCGCCGATTCGGGCAGCGTCTGTTGCCTGCCGGTCAGGCGCAGGAGAATATACCCTGCTGTCGCAAAAAGCATGATACAAAGGATGATGAGCAGATAAAAAGTCGTTTTCTTTTTCATTGCGGTTCACCACCAATCATCGCTGGAGACATCAGGCACGCGCATTTGCCGCGTTCCATCCGTCGTTTTGATCGATTTATCCCGAAATCGAGTCGATTAAATCATTTCTTTCATT
>JBDKRF010000214.1:0-3897 GCA_039683525.1 Clostridiaceae bacterium | reverse complement strand
TCCAGAACGCGCGGAATGCCGCCGATGTCGCCCAGATTGAGCTTGTTGTAGCGGAATTTTGCGCAGCCCGCGGTGAGAATCACGGTGCCTTCCGGCAGTTTTTGCGCAAACTCGGTGTAGTATTCGCGGTTCTTCATGCGTCCGTCGCAGCCAGCCCTGACGAAGACTTTCTTGATGGCACCGCTCTTGACCGCATCGATGACCTTGTCCGCAAGAGCCAGCACCTGCGCGTGCGCAAAGCCGTTGACGATCTCGCCGTGCTCGATCTCTTCCGGCGCGGGCAGTGTTTTTGCCTGCGCGATGATCGCAGAGAAGTCCTTCTTGCCGTGTACGTCGGGTTTGATGTGCGTGCAGCCGGGGAATCCCGCAGCGCCCGTTGTGAAGATTCGCGCGCGAATCTCCTCGCTCTTGGGCGGCACGATGCAGTTGGTGGTAAAGAGGATCGGGCCGTGGAATGACTCGAACTCGGTCAGCTGTTTCCACCAGGAGTTGCCGTAGTTTCCGACGAAGTTGTCATATTTCTTGAATGCGGGGTACGCGTGCGCGGGCAGCATCTCGCCGTGGGTGTAGACATCTACGCCCGTGCCGCGCGTCTGCTCCAATAGCTGCTCGAGATCGACCAGATCGTGTCCCGAGACAAGGATTGCGGGATTCTTCCGCACGCCGATGTTGACCTTGGTGATCTCCGGCGTGCCGTAGCGCGCGGTGTTCGCCGCGTCCAGCATCGCCATCACCTTCACGCCATAGGAGCCGGTCTTGAGCACCAGCGCCGTGAGCGCGTCCGCCGAAAGTGAGTCATCCAGCGTCGCCGCCAGCGCTTCGTAGACAAACGCCGCAACGTCGTCGTCCTTGCTATCAAGATTTCTCGCGTGCTCGGCATAGGCGGCAAGCCCCTTGAGTCCATATATCACGAGTTCGCGAAGCGAGCGGACATCCTCGTTTTCGGTGGAAAGCACGCCGACCTTCTCCGCTTTTTCAAGCATCTGCGCCGTGCCGGAGACGGTGAAGTTCGCGGCGTCGTGGTCTTCCACCTTGCAGGGGCGGAGGCTGTCCCGCAGCGCCAGCATCTTGATGATCTGCCGCTCGACGGCATCCGCGTCGAAGTTTGCGTTGGTGATGGTCATAAACAAGCTCGTAAGCATCTCGCCGTTGAGCGCGTCGAGCTTTTTCACGTCGAGCTTGTCATGGACGACGATATATGAGATTCCCCTGAGCACATAGAGCAGTAGATCCATGCGCTTTGCGACATCCTCTGTCTTTCCGCAGACCCCGCGAATGGTGCACCCCTTGTTGCCCGCGGTTTCCTGGCACTGAAAGCAAAACATACCCATACGAAAAATCCTCCATTTCCTGCGCATTGGCGCAGTGTCTGTTCTTTTTGTTCAGGGTTAGTATAGTGTTGTTTTCAAATCTGTTCTGTTTGTTTTGCAACGGTTTTGTCGGGTTTGTGATTTGTTTTTTCGAACTGCGATGTGGAGTGTTGCTCCCGTCTGTTTCTATTCTATCATACTATGCAAGCAAGTGGTTTTCGAATCAAAAAGCAGCCGTTTTACAACAGCTGCTTTCGTCACTCGTGTTTGCATGCAAAGCGCACAGTAAATATCTCTAAGAATTACGGGTTCAACTGAAAATCCCACTCTTCCAGATTGGCGCGGATCTCCGCAAGCGGCGTAAAGTCCGTAATCGGATTATTGGAGAGGAACAGGCGGTTCATGTTCGTTAACCCGGCAAGCGGGGTCACATCCGAAATCTGGTTTCCCTCCAGATCGAGGTAGGTGAGGTTTTTCAGTCCCTTGAGCGGTGTGATATCTGTGATCTTGTTGTTGCGAAGGGTCAGGGCTTGCAGCTTGGTCAGCCCGGACAGCGGCGTCAAGTCGAGCGCTTGTTCACCGTTGAACACCGTAAGGCTGATCAAACTCTTTAGGTTGGCGATCGCACTCAGATCGTCAATGACAACCCCGCCCATCTGGAGCGATTCCAGCTCGGTCAGGTCCGCAAGTGGAGAGATATCCACGGGAGCAGTCGGATCATCCGCGTTTTGCACGGCGTAACCTAAGCCGAGATACGTGAGATTCGTGAAATACTTCAGCGCGGTCAGGTTGTGGATATACGGCTGGTTTTTATCCACGCCCATCTGAGAAAGCTCCAGCTCGGTGACTGCCTGCGCGTCCGCAACCGTAATGTCGCCTTCGGGTTTGCCAATCGCCGCGCGGACATACGTTTCCAGCGCATCGTCGTCAAACACGATCACTTCATTCTCCGGCGTTTGCGTTGCCGTTGCGGGTGCCTGCGTCGCCGTTGCGGGCGCCTGCGTTGAGGCAGCGTCCGGCACCACGGGCGTAGCGTTCGCGGCGCAGCCAACCACCGCAACTAGAAGAACAGCCGCCGTCAGGCAGCACAAAACACGTTTCATGGTCAATTTTCCTCCATCGCAACTGCTTTTACTTGTAAACTCCAGTTGCTTTTTCAACAAGCGCATTATATCATGATCGCAAGAGGAAATCGTTTCTCGCACCCAATCGTCACAGGTAGTTTGATATTGCAACAAAATTGCATACTCTGGAGTACAATATGGTTGTGCCGGCCGTGGTTACTAGAAAGTCTGATGTTCCAATAGTGTTTTTGGATTCAAATATCTTTATAGAAATGAAGCGCGCTATTGATGGTAATTGTCATACTATTTATGCAGGCCAATTAATAGAGTTGTATAATCTTCTAACTGAGTTAATGAGAAGAAAATTGATAATATGCCCCGTTGGAAGTCAGCAAGATGAAATAGGAGTATCAAAGAAAAGGCAAGGTGCTGAAGAATTCTTACTACGTTTCACAAATGCAGAAGTTTTAACACCATACGAGATTAAGCAACTCCAACTAGATACCTTTTACAGCGCATATAAAAACTCAAACCCAAACGTTGAATTATCATCTGAAAAAGTCCTTAGAGAAGAGCATTCAATTTCAGGATTTAAAATTAGAGTTGTAAGTTATAGCAGTGCTGACGTATTAAACGAAAAGAAAGAGTCTAAGGATCGAACCGTAGAGCTCGTAAATGAGTTGCGTTCTTCTGGAAGAGCAAGTAAAGTATTTGAAAAGCAATTTTCTATTGAGTTGACAGCGGAACAGCAGATCATTAATGAAGCCCTTCGAATGACAAAAGGTACACCCGAAGATATCATCACTTCGATTAATATACTCGCACCCATTTATTCAAGGATCGATTCACTTCCGAGTTCTCCAGACTTTGTAGAAACATTTTCGGAGTATTTATATGGTTTCCTTCCAAGTCTTTATTTGTCAAATATACCTTATATAATCATTGAGAGTTTAATCAACGCCTATAAAATGTGCACAGATATAAAGCTGCTTGGAAGTGACGCGCAAGATATTCAGAATGCCTCAGCATACTTGCCTTATGTTGACTTCTTTGTTACTGATAAATCGCTTTGCAATACGATTAAAGCTCTTGAAATAGACAGTTTGTATGGTGCAAAAGTATATGCTATGAAGGATCTCACATCTCTGTTGTTTGATCTTAGAAATCTACTGGTTGAGAATAATATTGATGGACAATAATGACTTCGGCTACTTTGGAAAAGGCATCACAGGATATGCGCAGTATATGACCGCGTTTAACCGGAACAACGGCGGCGGAAAGCGTCCGCGCGGCGGAAAAAGCGGCTGCCTGACGGTGCTTTTGGTTCTGCTTCTCGGCGTTATCAGCCTTGCGCTTTTGCTTCTTTCCTAACGCAGATAAAAAAAAGGGACTGTCTTCTCACCATTCACTGGAATCGTGGAGAAGGCAGTCCCTTTTGAGTTGCGCTTTTTGATTATGTCAATCGTTTACTCTACGTTTTTGCCTAAGCTGTAATCATACTCTCCCGGTTCGCCAAAATATGC
>JBDKRF010000213.1:0-2679 GCA_039683525.1 Clostridiaceae bacterium | reverse complement strand
CGACGGCTCCCTGAGCGCCACCACCGCGCGCTTGCCGATTCTGCGCAAGCCGTCCGCAAGCCCCACTGTGGTGGTGGTCTTGCCCTCGCCCGCCGGGGTCGGCGAAATCGCGGTGACAAGAATCAGCTTGCCGTCGGGTTTGTCCGCGAGGTCGCGCAGGAGGTTATAGTCAATCTTCGCCTTGTATCTGCCGTATTGCTCGACATAGTGCTCCGGAATCTCCAGCGCGCTTGCGATCTGCGTGATCGGCTGCATGGAGGAAGACTGTGCGATTTCGATATCCGAGGGTTGGCTCATCCGGTTTCTCCTTGTATCGCGGGGTTGCCCCGCATTGTTTCTTATTTGATACTTCTCCGCGCAATCCGGCTAATTGGTAGATATCATTGTATTATTATTCAAGCCCGCGCGTCAACGCTTTCCCGCCGGAGCGCGCGCTTTGAAGGCGATTTCGAGGCAAAAAAAGGCGCATCCTGTACGGACACGCCTGTACTTTCCTCATCAGGACTCCATGGGATAGTCGTTTCTGAGCCTTGTTAAGCGCACGATATAATACGCGATGATGCCAAAGAGCAGCACGAGAAACACCAGCAAGAACCAAATCGGCAGATTCAGGCTCAGCGACGAGATCACCGTCAGGCTGCCAAAGATGCTCAGCGTGATCATCTTGACCCACGCGATGAGGTTTTTCAGCAGGCGGTAGACCACGGTGCGGTTTTCATCCGTGATGCGAACGCCCGTGTTCCAAACCTGCGGAAAGCGCTCGATGAGTGTGATCATGCCAAAGAGCATCCAGCTCACGATCGGAAGCAAGATCAGCTCGCTCTTGCTGCCCCAGCGGTTGACTTCGCCCGCGGCGTTGTAGTGCGCGGGGATTTTCGCGGGAATCGTGTTCCACGCGAGGATGAGATAAGCCGTCACGCCGACCAGGCAGCTGAGGCTCACGATCGCTTCGAAGATATCCAGCGCGTTACGCTCAATTTTGATGGGTTCGTCCATGGGTTGCTCCTTTTGCGGGGTATCGATCCCGCATGCGCACGATTCTAGCACGTTCTCCATCAAAAAGAAAGATCGCGTGCGCGATTAGCACAAAAGATGAATCGAGCGGCCAAAAAAACAAAAAGGCACGCGGGGTTTCGCGCGCCTTGCAGCAGATCAAAATATCGTTTTCGGCTTCTCTCCCTTTAGTAGGAGAATGTCACTTAATATAGTGTTGCCGGGTCGTATTTTTCCAGCCAAAGCGAGAGTAATACGTCCAAGTCCTCCGCAAACTCGCGGTCGGTCTGCGTGGTTTTGCGCTCCATCGTCTCCAGCACCGTGAAGGTGAAGGCGCTTGCACCTAGGCGGTTCACGTCCTGCTGGAGCTTCGGGTGAAAGCAGCCGCCGGTCGCCTCGGCGAATTCGTATCGTTTCTGGATGCCGCCGATCTCACTGCTCGCCAGCACAAGGGCTTTGCTCGTTTCCTTGTTGGTGACGGCGTAGACGCCGCCGATCTGCGTGCGCTGCTTGTAGGCCGCGATGAGGTCTTTCTTATTCTGGGGTTTCATGTGTATCGCTCCGTGTCCGGCGCGGGGATTTTTTCGCGGGATTGCGCCGACAAGGGTATTATACATCAGTGGAGTGGGTGGTGGGGTCTACGGTGCGTGGAGTGGGGGATCAGTTTTTATAACCTGTATTGCAATAAGGATGACTTACTTGTCCGTTTACGACTTCAGCAAGACCCCCATCTTGCTTTCTTTGAATATGGTCTATTGATATCGAATTCTTATGTAAATAACCTCCACAGATAGCGCAATGGTTAATTAGAGGTAATGCACTTTTAATAAATACTTCACTTTTTTGGGACGCCGCAAAATCGGCGCCTTCTTCATCTTGAGAAGGCTGTAGAGTAAGTGGTGCCCCTTTGTACTTATCAGTTTTTAACAACTCAGAAATGATTGCATCTTCATTAACGCCTTTTGATAGATTATCTAATACATCATTAAGAAAATCTCTGACTGATATCATACTAGCGCGAGCACCACGTGCTTTACGTATTAAATGCTGAATTATAGTCGTGGAATTCAAATAAATCCTTTCAAACGCGGCTCTGTGTTCAATAAACAAATCTTTCCTGTTTCTGGCATCCATATCCATCACTAGAGAAGTAACAGAATAAAATGAAGCAACTCGAAAGGAACCATTTATTGAATAGAAATATATCAATGGATGTAAGCCTAAAGAAGACGCATGGTTGCTATTAATTAGTCTAGCGATTTTCCTCGCTTGCTTAAGACACGCAACCGTAACTTGTCCATCTGAATCTTCCTTATCCATGGATATTGAACTCGAGCAGATATCAAGGAAATCAAAGATGATAGCTAATGCGTTACTATTATATTTTCCACACATAGGAACATCCGTTGTCTTTATTGGTGTTTGAAGTTTTGGTAAGAAAAAGATCTCAAAAATTTCATTTGATATAGTCTCAATGTCATTTTGAATAGTTGAATCAAAGGATGCCCAGTATTTATGGCCTTTTCCTTTATTTATTATTGCTCTTGCAGCAATGCCAATTGGCTTTCGTCTGTTTTTAATTATCTTTAATTCCGTCTGATTGATCGGAGAGGCTTTTTGATTAATATTGAAAAAAGACCTTTCTGCTGATGAAACATCTCCTTCAACCCACTGTAATTGTATAGC
>JBDKRF010000212.1:0-4082 GCA_039683525.1 Clostridiaceae bacterium | reverse complement strand
GATAAATCGACCGGCCTGTGAATCTCCAGCATCTTATCCGGCTCCATGACCGGCATGAAGCGCAGCACCACGGCGCCGAGCAGGAAGCAAACGACACCCTGAATCAGCTGCATCAACAGTGACGTGCCGACCACCCTAAACTCCCGAATGATCAGCAGGTCGTACACCACAAACAGGAGCAGCATCATGCCTTCGGTGATGCCCGCGACCACGAAGCTCTTCTTCCAGTCATCCACCTTGGCAGCAAACGCGAGCACAAACAGCGCCATCAGGCTGCGGATCAGAATGTTTCCGATGATGAAATTCTTGCTGCCCATCACGATATCGCCAATGACGATGCCCACCACCGGAGCAATCACGCCCCACGGACCGCCAAGTGCCATCACAGAGGCGATGATGCCGACATCCTGCAGGGATGCATAGGCGTTCATGGCTCCTATTGCGGATGTGTTTGCGTCCACCTGCACCCGAATGATCGAGAGGATAAAAGTGCCGATCACGCAGAGGATAATCGTAATGAGTTGCCGCTGATCGATGTTTTTCAAGTTCATGATGGAACCTCCTGTTAGAAAGATCGGGCAAATGCTCGCTTAGTCTCCTGCTTTGATGATTTCGTCGAGTAAGTCGTCCAGAGAGATTTCATCTTCGCTGTTCGCCTGACCCATATAACGGGAAACCGTCGGAACGTCACCCATATCCGGCTCGGGTTCCGGCTCCCACTCGCGGATCTCTCCGTATTCATTATAGCGGCGCGGTGCAGGCTTTGGCTCCTCTTCCTCTTCGGGTTCGTCCGCAGAGGGGTAGGATGCCGCTTCCGCATGCGGTTCCAACTCGCTTGTGTATGGCTCGTTCGACCAAGCCTGTTTGGAATACGGTTCCGGTTCGGGCTTTGCCGCTGGTGTGGTCGCGCCGATTCCGGCCAGATAATCGTCAAACGCACGCTCCGCATCGGAGGAGATCGGCGGCTGTTGTGTGTCGTCCGAATATGCATTTACGGGCGCTTTCGACTCCGTTTCCGGCTCGCCGAAGAGCGCACCCTCCGCCTGCGGTTCAAGATCGCTGGTGAACGATTCGTGCGACCAAGACCGCGCGGAGTATGGCTCCGCAGTTGCTGCCTGTTCCGGTGCTGCTTCGACGGGCTTCGTCGGTGCGGTTGCCGCGATCGCGCCGATCCCGGCTAGATAGTCGTCAAATGCACGCTCCGCGTCGGAGGACGAAGACGGTTGCTCGACGGCGTCGCCCGTTCTGACGGGTGCGCTCGTCGCAATGTCCTGCTCGGTAAAGAGCGTGCCTTCCGCCTGCGGCTCAAGATCGCTGGCAAACGAATCACGCGACCATGCCTGCGCGGAGTATGGCTCCGCAGTTGCCATCGGTTCCGGCACCTCTTCGACAGGCTTCGTCGGTGCGGTTGCCGTGATCACGCCGATTCCGGCCAGATAATCGTCAAATGCACGCTCCGCGTCGGAAGAAGAAGACGGTTGCTCGACGGCATCGCCCGTTCTGACGGGTGCGCTCGTCGCAATGTCCTGCTCGGTAAAGAGCGCACCCTCTGCCTGCGGTTCAAGATCGCTGGTGAACGAATCACGCGACCATGCCTGCGCGGAGTATGGCTCCGGAGATGTCGAGTCGCGTTCTGCTGAAGCGCCCGGTTCGGGGAGCGTATCAAGGATGGCTTGCGCTTCCTCGTTGCTGACGCGCTCCGGCGATGCTTCCGGTTCCGGCGCTGCTCCCTCCGGCTCTGTCGCCTGATCCGCTGGAACCTCGTCCTGCGCGGTCTTCCCGCTTGGCTCAAACGTCTCGTCAAAGTACGCGTCAAATGCGCGCGCGGCATCCGCCATCGGCTCCGGTGCGAGATTTTCGCTCGCGAGAGCCGCAACGGTCGGGATGGCGACCGCTGCCGCCCCGGCAAGCGGCGCTCCGTTTGACATCAGCGCGTCAAACTCGCTCTCCGCGTCGGCCTGCGTGATATTGCATTCTTCGTCGTGTACCGTATAGTCGCTCTTGACGAACGCGTCGTCAAACGTTTTTACAAACTCCGCCTGCGGCTCACGTTCGCTCTGCAGCGATTCGTTTGCCCATGCCGCCTCGGAATACGGGTCCTCCGCGTTCTTTCGCTCGTCCGCACCGCTGCCGTCCTCGATTGGGAACTTCGGCGGTTCAATCGGTGCCGGCTCGCTCTGCGGCGCATCCGGCTCTGTTGGCTTGGCTTGCGTTACGGGTAGCATTGCTACATACGGTGCGTCTTCCTGTTGCTCCGGTTGTAGCGCTGGTTCCGGCTCCTGCGCAGAGGCGGACTCCATACGATCTTCCGGCAGAGGACGGTTTTGGATGCGGTAGATATTCTGCATCAGAAGCGACGGGTCTTCACTCGCATCCGGCAGTGCGGCGTCGCTGAGCTCGCCGACCGATTTATAGAATGCGTTTCCATCGAGTCGCGCTTCGGCGCGGTCGATCTTACGATTCTTGACAAACTCGGCAAATCTCGCCGCCGTAATCTCCAATTCACTGGCGTTTTGTTCGAGCATGGCGTTAAAGGAATCCACCATCTCCTCGTACTCACGCTTGATGATCTCTGCATCGCGCAGCATGCGCTCGCTGTCCGCCTTCACAGAAGCGGTCTCTTCAACCGCTCTTCGCTCCGCTTCTGCCTTGAGCGTGTTGGCAGCGGAGATCGCATCCGAAAGCAGCGCTTCCGCTTCCGCCCTTGCGTTCAGGCGTGTTTGCTCCGCTTCCGCGAGCGTCTGCTGCGCCGACTTGCGAATCTGCTCGCCTTCCGCCTGCACGTGCTCCAGCGCTTTTGCCGCGTTCTCTTTTGCAGCCTGCAAGGCGTTCAGAACCGACTGCTCTCTCGCGCGGTATCCTTCCACCAGCTGATCCATGGTGTCAATGCGCGTTTCAAGCAGCGCAATGCGCTCAAAACGTTCTTCCAGGAGGAGCTTCATTTCTCTGCGTTTCATTCTTCAACCTCCAGTTTCAACTGCTGCGTGTCGCTTTGGTACCCTAGGTGCGCGTATCCTGCCGGCATGACGATTCGCCCGCGCGGTGTTCGAGCAATAAATCCCAAGCGCAGAAGATACGGTTCGTATACGTCTTCAATCGTGGTGGCGTCTTCGCCCGTCGCAGCTGCGATGGTATCTAAGCCGACCGGACGACCGCAGAACTTCACGATCATCGTTTCCAGCATGCGACGGTCAACCTCGTCGAGTCCCAGTTCGTCGACGCCCAGCATGTCGAGTCCTTCTTTTGCGGACTCCAGGTCGATAACCCCCGCCTTGCGCACCTCGGCATAATCGCGGATGCGACGCAAAAGGCGGTTGGCGACGCGCGGTGTACCCCGCGCGCGGGAGCCGATCTCCACCGCGGCTTCTTCGGAAATCTCGATCCCGAGAATCCGTGCGCTGCGCACGATGATCTCCTGAAGCGATTCCGGGTCGTACATAGCGAGCTGTTCTTTGATGCCAAAGCGGTCCCTTAACGGCGAGGTTAGAAGCCCCATCCGCGTCGTTGCGCCAATAAGCGTAAACTTTGGCAAATCCAGTCGAATGCTGCGCGCGGAAGGGCCCTTCCCGATGATGATATCGAGCGCAAAGTCCTCCATCGCGGGATAGAGCACCTCTTCCACTGTTGCGTTGAGACGATGGATTTCGTCGATGAACAGCACGTCTCCCTGCGCAAGATTTGTCAAAAGCGCTGCCAAATCCCCCGCGTGCGTGATTGCCGGCCCGCTGGTGACCCGCAGGGACACGCCCATCTCGTTTGCAACGATACCCGCCAGCGTCGTCTTACCCAGCCCCGGTGGGCCGTAGAAGATTGCGTGGTCAAGCGGCTCCGCGCGCTTCAGCGCGGCGTCGATATAGATACGCATGTGGTCCTTGACCGCGTGCTGGCCGATGTACTCGCTCAGCGTGCGCGGGCGAAGGGAATATTCGGTTTTTGCGTCCTCCTCGCGCATGGAGGAGCTGATCAGGCGTTCGTCCATTGTCGTCCTATCTGTTTGTATGTCAACTAGTTATTTGGCCATTTTGCGTAGCGCTGCGGTGATGAGTGCCTCTACGGTCTCCGCTTTTTCGATGGCCGCAACC
>JBDKRF010000211.1:0-4693 GCA_039683525.1 Clostridiaceae bacterium | reverse complement strand
AAGCGTCGGTCAGCACAAAAAAACCGTTCGCTACCCATATCCCGGCTTTTATTTTTTCATAGACTTTAATGATCTTCGCTGGCTTGCCCTGGGTATACTGTTTTGCCGCTTGATAGAATTTGCCGTTTTCAGTTAGCCCTCCTGAGGGAGTGGCCATCGGTTGATCTAGATCTTTTGGATTACTTGCGTCACTTATATAATTCGATTGTACGTCGTGGCCTTCGTAGATAATGGTTGTACCACTATCCTCGAAACGATCTGCATAGGGAGCATTCTTACGCACACTCATTAGAATGATTCCATATTCTCGCCCATTGATGTTAAAATTCATACCACGCTGGATAGAAAATCCTTCCATGATGGTCATATCCACGTAGCGAATTACATCACCGCGATTCATTGTTTGTTCACTCATGCTGGGCTCCTTAATTACAAATTTCGTTGTTGATTCAGGTTGCTTATACATCGCTGCTATCTGTTCCGGAACTGTGTGATGGGAATAGAGTTAGGATTCCTATTGTAAAACTACCTAACTATTTCGCCACTCGTTGTCGGCTGTTGCACTAATAATAGGCCAGATTGATTTTATTATTGTACTTGCCGTCGTGTCAATTGATTTAATCGCTATTATTAGTAATATAAGCGCGTATCGCGTTGTGGATAACGGTTGACTTTTCCGCGCGGGATTGGTACCCTTTTTGGCATGGAACAACAAACGAGAACCATCACGCAAGCGCTCCCATGCGGGCGGCGGCTGACCATTACGCTGGATCGCGAAGAGGCGGGCGCGGCAAGGGCGCGGGGCGAAATCACGGTCTATGACGACCGCTACTCCGAAAATCCGTCCTTTCGAATTTTCGACTCCTACCGCATTCGCAAAAACCGCATCAAGCGCGAAGTCATCCGCTATATGATTGCCTACAGCACGTCGTATCCGACCGATCCTGCATGGCATCGGACGGAAGATAATCTCGTGCTGGAGTGGATGGAGCATAACTTCGCCTACCGCGTGGGCTTCCTGCGCAGCCGCGCGCAGAACGTCGATCTCGATAACCACGCCGAGGGCAAAGGCGCGCTGGGGTATTTCATTCAGAGCGCGTGGGAAGTGATCTTGGGGTATCTCAAACCGAAAAAGGATTAAGCAGTGATCTGAAGACGGCTAACGCCGTCTTTTTTATTGCTGAAAAATTGTTGAAACTTTATTTTAAATAGGCCTTGATTCTAATTTTTAATGCCTTTACGCTTTGAAACAAGGATATCCTTGCAAGTAAAGAAAAGGAGTAAACGATGAATGAATTCAGATTCAATCAAGGCGTTTGAGCGGATCATACGCCGCAAATATAATAATATCACGGGCATCCTTGTCCAAAAGGATGGTGAAACACGGTATGAACGCTACTTTCATGGTTTTGCGGCGGAACACGCCGTGCATGTATACTCGGTCACGAAGAGCATCGTCTCCGCGCTGATCGGCATCGCCCTTGAGAAGGGTTATCTCAAGAGCGTTGAGCAGAATATATTGGACTTCTTTCCGGATTATCCTGTACTTCCGGGTGAAAAAACGATACAGAACGTCACGATCCAGCACCTGTTGACCATGACGGCACCGTATAAGTACAAGACAGAACCATACATGCAGTTTTTCACGAGCCAAACTCCGATTCGGGACGCGCTCGACCTGCTGGGCGGGGACAAGCAAATCGGAATTTTTAACTACTCCGCCATCGGCGGCACGCATATCCTCTCCGGCATTCTCTCGCAGGCGACGGGGCAAAGCGCGCTCGACTTCGCGCAAGAGCACCTGTTTGCCCCGCTGGGGATTCAGGGTATGCAGCACATCGTGCTTCACAGCAGGCGGGAGCACCGCGCCGTGATGAACGACCGGAATACCCGCGGCTGGGTCGCCGACCCGCAGGGGAACAACTTCGCGAGTTGGGGACTTTTCCTGACACCGCGGGAGATGGCGAAATTCGGCCAACTTTATCTCGACGGCGGTGTTTGGGAAGGCAGGCAGATCGTGCCGACCGCGTGGGTTCGCGAGAGCACCACAGAGCACAGCCGCGCAAACGATTTGGGGAACCTTGCGTATGGCTATCTTTGGTGGGTCATCGATGCCGAAAGATTCGCTGCGCTGGGTGACGGCGGAAACGTGATCTACGTAAACACGAAGAAACATATGGTGATCTCCATCGCTTCGCGCATGGCTCCACACGTTCAGGATCGCATCCGGTGGATCAAGACCGAGATAGAGCCTTTGTTTTCATAAACAAGCGATGATGTTATACTAGAAGAGCGCACAAAAAAAGTGAGAGGGTGATCGCCTCTCACTTTTTTATTCGAAACTATTACATGCCCAGCGCTTCGTGTACGTCCTGCATGCCGAGGATACTCTTTTGAATCACGTCTTCGAGTGTTAACCCCAGCAGCTCGCAGCCGCCGAGGATGACCTCGCGGTTGACGCCCGCGGCAAACCTCTTGTCTTTGAACTTCTTCTTCACGCTGGAGACTTCCATGTCCATCACGCTTCTGCTGGGTCGCATGTAGGCCGCAGCGGTGATGAGCCCTGTGAGCTCGTCGATGGTATATAACACGGTCTCCATCCGCTTCTCGGGCTTGACATCGACGCAGAGACCCCAGCCGTGCGCGAGCACCGCGTGAATGAACGCCTCGTCATAACCGGCCTCGGCAAGCAAGCGCGGAGCCACCTTGAGGTGCTCCTCCGGCCACTGCTCATAGTCCACATCGTGCAGCAGGCCCACGATGCCCCAGTAGTTCTCGTCCTCGCCCGCCTCGCGCGCAAAATAGCGCATCACACCCTCGACGGCAAACGCGTGCTTGAGCAGTGCCTCGCTCTTCGTATACGTCTTCAGCGTAGCGAGCGCATGTTCCTGTGTCAAATCCATATCTGCTTCGCCTCTCTGTTCTGATTCTTTTTACGGTTTCCCGCCGCGCGGTACATTTGTTACGCCGTCATTTGTATGCCGTTTGGCCCGACAAATGCAATCACGCGGACATTTCTCAATATCATATAATAAAATTATCAAAAAGGGCAATATATTTTAGAATCTTTTCTTGACAGGGCAGATCGGGAATGATATCATTCATGATTGACTTATGATCTCATAACTGTCGAAATATGCCCAAAATCGGGTTTTTCAGCGGGTTTGACGCGAGAAAACAGGACGATGGGTTATTTTTTGACAAAAGGTGCGGTTTGAGTCCCAGCAAAGGTTTTTGCCAGAAAAAATGCGAAGGTGCGGCCTGCAACCGTGCCGGCAAGGGGAGTACGCGATGATGCATGACGTTCAAATGGGCAGACAGACGCGAAAGAGCTTTTCCAGAATTCGGGAAGGGCTCGATATGCCGGATTTGATTGAGATCCAAAAGAATTCGTATTATCGTTTTTTGAAGGAGGACCTGAAAGAGGTTTTTGACGATATTTCCCCGATCACTGACTATTCCGGCAAGCTGGTATTAGAGTTTGTCGATTATCGCATTGACTTAGACGCACCGAAATATTCCATGGAAGAGAGCAAGGAGCGCGACGTAAACTTCGCTTCTCCGCTTCGTGTTACCGTTCGCCTGATCAACAAAGAGACGGGCGAAGTCAAACAACAGGAAGTCTTCATGGGCGATTTTCCGCTGATGACGCCGCAGGGCACGTTTATCATCAACGGCGCGGAGCGCGTTATCGTCTCCCAGCTCGTCCGTTCGCCCGGCGTATATTTCTCCGAGAGCTTCGACAAGGTCGGCAAGCAGCTCTTCTCCGCGCAGGTGATTCCGAACCGCGGCGCATGGCTGGAGTATGAAACCGACTCGAACGGCGTGCTCTACGTCAAGATCGACCGTCAGCGCAAGGTGCACATCACGGCGCTGGTTCGCGCGCTTGGCTACGGCGCAAACCCGCAGATTCTCGACCTCCTTGGCGACGACGAGCGCCTCTCTGCCACGCTGCAGAAGGACCCGACGCACTCCGAAGCGGAAGGCCTCATCGAAATCTACAAGCGCCAGCGCCCCGGCGAACCGCCGACGGAAGAGAGCGCCCGCTCCCTATTAAATTCGCTGTTTTTCGACAAGCGTTATGATTTGGCGCGCGTCGGCCGCTATAAATTCAATAAGAAACTCGCCATCCGCGCACGGATTCGCAATCACGTTGCGGCGGATACGATCGTTCATCCCGTGACCGGCGAAATCCTCGCCGAGGCGGGGCAGACCATTGACCGCTTTGTCGCGGGAGACATCCAGAACGCCGGCATCAACGAAGTCTGGCTGCAGGTGGGTGAAAACCGCGTCAAGGTCATCGGCAACAACTTCGTCCGTGCAAGCGACTGGCTGGAGTTTGACCCCCGCGAAGCCGGCATCAACGAGGATGTCCACCTGCCAACCCTCAAGGCGACGCTCAAGGAAGGCGAAGGACTCTCCACGGATGAGCTCAAGGCGCTGCTCAAGTCGCGCTACTATGACCTCATTCCGCGGCACGTCATCCCGGACGACATGATCTCGTCGATCTCTTACCTGATCGGCATGCCTTATAACATCGGACGCACGGACGACATCGACCACCTTGGCAACCGCCGCATCCGCAGCGTCGGCGAGCTCCTGCAAAACCAGATCCGCGTGGGTCTCACCCGCCTGGAGCGTGTTGTGCGTGAGCGCATGGGCCTGCAGGATATGGATGTTGCGATGCCCTCTA
>JBDKRF010000210.1:0-3188 GCA_039683525.1 Clostridiaceae bacterium | reverse complement strand
ATTTTTCCGATCCGGTGGTCAGGCCGTCGATGATGTAGCGAGAGAAGATCGCAAACACGATCATAATTGGGATCACGGAGATCGCAACCGCGAGATACATGGCTCCATAGTTGGTCACGTAAAGCCCCTTAATCATGGAGATCATGACGGGCATGGTGTAGAGCTCCTTGCACTGGAGGATGATCAGTGGCCCCATGTAAGCGTTCCACGACGCGACAAAGTTGAAGATGCACATCGTAGCTACCCCCGGCATGATGCACGGCAGCACGATGCGGTTGAAGATGCCGAATTCGGAGCAGCCCTCGATGCGAGGTGCCTCGATCATGGAGTCCGATATGCTCTGCTCGATCATACCGCGCAGGAAGAACACGGTGGTGGCGTTTGCGATGCCGGGGATGATGAACGGCAGGTAGCTGTTCGTCATCTTCAGGTTGAGGCAGAGGCGGTAAAAGCCGATGATGCTCAGCTGCGACGGAATCATCATAGAAATCAGCACGATGGCATACAAAACGTTCTTGAAGCGGAACCGGTATTTGGCAAACCCGTAGGCGATCATCGCGCCGAAATATCCGGTAAACAGGGTGTAAGGAACCGTGATGACGACGCTGTTGAGGAACCCGCGCCAGATATCGACCAGCGACTGCATCGTATGATAGTTTTCCCCGAGGGAGTCGCCCGGCAAAATGTTGAACTGCTTGACGATATCGAGGCTGGAGTGCGTGCTGTTGATGAACACGACGACAAACGGTACCGCGCAGAGCACGGTGAGAAGGATCAACAGCAGGCGGATGGTCAGCGCAGAGAAACGAAATTTTGTGTGTTTCATAGCTTATACATTCCATCCTTTCTGCGCATGGATTTGTATGCAAAGCCGCTCATCACCGCGATAAAGAGAAACAGCACGCAGGAGATGGTGGCAGAGTAGCCGTAGTTAAAGTTTTTAAAGCCTTGATTGTAGAGGTACATGGAGACGGTCAACACCGCCTTGCCGGGGTCGCCGAGGTTATTGGAAAGCGTCAGCGGCACGTCGAAGAGCTGCATACCTCCGATGAACGACGTGATCGCGAGGTACACGAGCGTCGGCTGAATCAGCGGGATCGTGATTTTCCAGAAGGTTTGGGACTTGCTTGCGCCGTCCACCATGGCGGCCTCATAGAGGCTCTTGTCAACTGTGGTGGTTCCGGCGAGGATGATGACGGTGGTGTAGCCAAACCACATCCACCATTGCACAAAGGAGACCAGCCCGCTGGTGAGCGTCTTACTCATAAAGAAGCTGATGGGCGCGCCGTTGACGCCGAGCGCCACGAGTAGCTGGTTGATGGGCGAGTTGTCGCCCTCCAGCAGCAGGTTAAACAGCAAACCGACCGAGGTCGCGGTGATCAGGTTTGGCAGGTAGAACACCGCGCGGTAGAAGTTCTTGCCGCGCACGCGAAAGAAGGTGAAGATGGCGGTCAATACCAGCGCCAAGCCAAACTGCGGAATCGCGTTGCCGAGCCAGATGCGAATCGTGTTCCAGAGCGAAAGATAAAACACCTGATCGCTCAGGATGCGGGCGTAGTTTTTCAGCCCGATCTGAATGGCGGGCATCATACCATCCCATTTTTGCAGGCTCAGCTGAAACGTACTGATGATGGGATAGAGGCCAAAGATCAGAAACACGACGAAAAACGGAGCGATGAACAGATAGCCGTACCATCCTCTGTCCAGCTTGCTCCGTTTGGTGCGTTGTGGCTGCGTTTCCGGGTTCGCTTGCATACGAGTCCTTCTTTCATCAGAGTTAACCGATCTCGCCGGAGAATTTCGATCTTGAGAACATCTTCTTTCTAGAAACTGCTTTCCAGAAATTGTTTTCTAGAAACTGCTTTCTAGATATTATTTTACGAAACTACTTTTTAGAAGCTTCTCTCGAAAAGCAGGGGCTGCCGCTTGATGCGGCAGCCCCGCCGGCCTACGGTTGTTTATTTCGCGATCGTGAGATCGGGGTAAGCGTTCAGCGCATCCGCCTGGAACTGCGCGATGGCTTCTTCCTTCGTCATTGCGCCGGAGACATACGATTTCACGGCGGAGAGGAAGGCGTTGTTGAGCGTGCCGTCATACTGCGTCATCAGATCCGCGGGAATCTTCGCCATGACGCCGTTGTAGAACTCGTAGAGGTTCTGTCCGCCGAGGATAGCATCGCCCGGCTCTTTGGCAAGCGCTTCGTCCACGCTCTTGAGCGCCACATACTCGCCATACTGGCTGGCATACGACTTGACGGATTCCTCGTTCAGCGTGCAATACTGCAGGAACTGCCAAGCGAGGTCTTTGTTCTTGCTGCCGTCATAGATGCCGACCCAGGTGCCGCCCTTGACATAGGGAACCGGCGCTTCGCACATTGCCCACTGACCGTTGGTGGTCACGGCGGAGGGCTTGATCAGGAACTGGTAGCCCCACGTGGGCAGGATGTAGCAGAAGCAGTCCGCGCTCTCCACGGCGGCGTACCATTCTCCGCTCCACGGATCGCTGTTCTTATCATAACCATTATCGACGATCGTCTTGGCCATGTCCATGTATTCCATCAGGCTCGGATCGATCGAGAGCTGTCCATCCTTGACCCAGCCGCTGGCGCGGTTCGTGAACTCCATGTTCATGATGTCCTGCCAGGTGGCGAACATCTTGACGCCTTTTTCGGACATCTTGGCTGCGACTTCCATCATCTTGGCGTTGCTGCTGAGCATTTCGCCGACGGCGGTGGGATCATCGGTACCGAGAACTGACTTGGCGATATCGCGGCGATAGATGATGCCGCCGGGGGATGCCTGCCAGCTCAGCGCCTTGATGACGCCCTTGGAGTCGGTGCCAATGTTGCGGACGTATTCCCAGATGTTGTCCTTATATTGATCGACGCCAAACTGACTCAGATCGGTCCAATACGGGGTTTCGACCAGATACTTGACATAGTCGGACTCTCCGGTGAACAGATCCGGCGCTTCGCCTCCGCTGATTGCCGTCGAGAGCTTGGTGAGGAATTCTCCGTTCGGAACGACGGTTACTTCCACCTTGATGTTCGGGTAGATGGCGTTAAAGCCTTCCACGAACCGGGTGAGTTCCTCGCCGGAGGACCAGACGGTGATAGTGCCGCTCAGGGAAGCGGGATCGGTCGTGGGTGCCACCGTTGCTTCGGCGGCGGGCGCGGCGGTATCCGCGGC
>JBDKRF010000209.1:0-3159 GCA_039683525.1 Clostridiaceae bacterium | reverse complement strand
TGCCTAATGATGTAAATCTTGAAGAATGGGCGATTGCTGTGCAAGAGCAGATTCAAAGCTTTACAAATTCTCTCGATGAAACCAAAGCGAAGAAAGCATTCAATTTTAAAGAGCCTCTCGTTAAGCAAGGAGGCTATTTTGTTTACGAAACCGAAGTTGCGGCCGGCGATATACAAAAGATTGTTTTGAAGCACATTAAAGTTCTTTCTTCGATCTGTCGTTCTGAACAGCCTGTTGTAAAATTACCGAAAGGTAATGTTGCTAAATATAAATATTTGATTCGGTCTAAATTACCTGTGAGTTCATACATCGGGCAGCTCAATCTGTTTCCCGGTAAATTCAACCAGGTGAAAGCAGTGAAGATGAGCTGATATAGGAAGCGCCTGCGTGTTATATAATAATGTAGCCGCAGGCGCTACTTATTCCCATGAAACTGAAAAGTCGACAAGCCGAGTGTTTGTTGTCACTCACAGCCGAGTGCGCAGACATTCGGCAACAGATAGTCACCGCTCTGGACGCTGTTGAGGCGCACAGCGCGGTGAAAAAAATCGAAGAGCATGTTGCTCGTTACTTGGTCTCTGAAGAGCAGCACAGTATGGATGAGTGCATTCTGCGGAATGCCATCAACGCTGTGGACGGCGTGGAAGACGCGCTGATGCTTTACGAAGAGACCTTTGCGCGTAGAAAGATGGAAATCGGTAAGCCCCAGCGTGAGCTGATGAATACCGTTTCTTGTCTTTCTACTCGGCTGTATCGTACGATGTGGGATCTTACTCTTACCTCTCAGGATGTTGAGAACAAAAGCCGACTGTTCCGCGCCATCGCCGCGTTGGTGGTTTTTGAGGATGCTCCTTGCGGTAAGTATGAAAAGGTCGCTAATGGTATGTCTGGTGTTCTTGCATATGAACACTGCTATGGTGTGACATTCATTGAATATCACAAAGGTGACGCGACCAACCGGGCTTGGTCGGTGTTGCGCAACACGTTAGAAGAAGCTGTCGCGATGGCCCGCGCCGATTTCCCGGCAGCAGTAAAAACCCTTCAACCATGACAGCGAAAACCCCCATCAAGAGGGCTGTCCTGCGTGCGGTTTCTGGATCTGTGGTGAACGCCTCAAAAGCGCATCCTGGATCCATTGACCGTGCTGCAGCTGGCAGCATCGCAAAGAGAGTGGCTGGTCAGCTACTCTCTCAGTTCCACATCATCCCCAAAGACTCCTCCCAGTGATGGGAGGAGCATCCCCTATGTCCAAAGAATCCGCCTTCGCCGCCGCATTGGCGAGCATTGAGAGTAAGAGAAAGTTTAAGTACAGGATGTCGTTCTGGCTGGACGCCAACCGGCGCATCCATTTGTGTGAGAAAGAAGGGCAGCTGGCGTGGTTTAAAACTGCGGCAGAGGCCTATGAGCTGGGTGCTCAAGTTGTTTTGAGCAACCCCAAGTTCGACAAGAAGTCGAGGTTTTATTATCTGGATGCAGCTGACTGGGTGCGCCATAAGGCTCGCATCAGTTTCCTGATCCAGCATGATCTACCGATGGCGCGCGAGAACCAATTCCTCAAGGAGGACGCGCACATCATGTTCGGTAATGCGCAGGCTCAGATCGCGGTGTTTCCTCCTACCCGGTTCGTTCTGACAAAGATGGATGAAGTGTTGAAGACTTCGGGGCCAGAAAACTTGTTGATGCTGATGGCGGAAGCTAAGAAAGCAATCAATCATGAAAGCGCACCCTGTCAGTCTTGCAACACGCTTTGTCACATCGCGGGAATCACTGATCTACCTGCCGCAGAAAAGGTCAAACTCATCGGCGTTATCGAAGAGGACGGCTGCGTTTGTTTGAGCTGTGGTGTGCGCATCATCAGCGCGGTGGCGGAAGTGAAGTCCAAAATCTTCGGGTTGAATCTTAGCAATGAAATCACTGCTTTGCGTTCTTTCCCGATTGGTGTGGATGATCTTACGCAGGAAGCTTTCAAGAAGTTCCAGGTTGTACTGACGAACGTTTTGAATCAGATTTCGAAAGGTCAAGTTTTGACGGTGGCTAGCGACAAGCTGGAATCGATCAAACTCGAACCGAAAGCGATCGTACCGACTCCTCCAACGGACCCCACGCAAATCCCTGGCTACTTCAACTGACATGTCACAAGAATACTACGAAACCGTATTCGCTGCGGGCGCAATGCCCCCGCAGACGGAGCAACCGGACAATAAAACGTCCTTCGCTCTTACGCAGCCTGAGCTGGCATTCGCCGCTGGGCTGCAGATGCAGATCAATGATCTCAAGAGTTTTGTTCACTCGATACTGAGCACCGTGGAGAAACAGTCCAAGCTGTTGTCAGATACCCAGGAAACCATGAAGCATGATTTCCTGAATCATCTTGCGCGCAAGCATGGCGTGCATGTTCCGGAAAAGGAACAGACATTCAATTTGGATCTTGCCAACGGGCTTTTTGTGGTTTCCGATAAGAAACCTGAATAAAAATTTGAGGCTTTCCCTTTAGCCTCAAACGGCGTTGTTTTGTGCGTCGTTAGTTTCCAATTAAAGGGACGGGTAATTCGTGAGTGCTCGTTAACCGAGGTTTTGTACGCAGGCATTTGGATGTGGGCTGCGGATCTTGGACCTTCATAAGGTAGACTTGGCTGCCTGGTAACCGCGAACCAAGACACTTTTATGTCAAAAAGAATTCTGTGCGAAGAGCACGCAAAAACGTTTGACCGGGAACAATGCCCGGTTTGTTCCTTTATAGATTTGCAAGAGCGCCATGACGCCATGGCGCGATCCTACCAGAAGCTTGTCGTCGAAAGCGACAAGCCGGAAAGCATTTCCTTAGCTATGGAACGCCTGCAGGAGGAAAATCGGAAGCTTCGTTTGCAGGTTTTTAATCAGAAACAGATCATTACGACATTGTCGGAATGTGTGGGGCAGTTGAACAGCGCACTCGAACATTTCGCGGAGCAATCGACTCGTGAGCTTTGAACCTAAGACAGACAACGTTGTAAACATTATTTGTCTCATCATATTTGCGCTGTGGATGATTTTTATTTTTAACGTGAAATAAAAATAAATCCATTAGCCGAACAACAGCGTTATTTACATTTCTATAATATTTTGTTAACTCTTTTTGACGGAATAGCCAACAATGTGTGTAATCAGTTTTTACGTCGA
>JBDKRF010000208.1:0-4365 GCA_039683525.1 Clostridiaceae bacterium | reverse complement strand
ATGGCATCCCGTAATCGGGCGTGACGAAAAGGCCCGCTGCTGTCATGATCAGAAATAGAATGACGACGATCCAACGATAGGAGCGGTTGGATTTAGGCTGCATGCTAAGTGCTCCGTTCTGTATTGTTGCGTATGTATGACGGGGGCGGGAGAATTGCGTTCTACCCGCCCCGGCTACTTTTTTACGAGAGAAACACTCAATCTTCCGCCGCGACAATGATGCGATCGCCCTGTGTGAAGCGAATTGATGCCGATTTCAGCGGGTTTACATGAATGCCGCCCGGTATCGTCTCGCTCTCGGATTCCGCCGCGATCTTATAACCAAATGCGGTTTCACCCTTGCGGCGCGCGGCTTCGATCACGGCATAGAAGGAAACGGGTTCGCCGATGCGCACGTACTGCTCAACCGGCTTGAGATAGATCTCCGACCCATCTGCGTCAAAGATATCCTCAAACACTGCGTTGAGCACGTTGTTCTCCGAAACCTGCGCAATCAACAAGCTGATGATCGTGTCGCTGACGATGAAGTCGTTGACCTTAGCGACCTGCGCGAGTCTGCGGTTGCGAAGATCAAGCATCTCGCTGACAATCGAGAACTGCTTTCCAGTGGTCTCCGCGATGTTGCGCAGATGCAGCAGCGTGATGAGCGTGTTTGCATCCGCCTTCTGCACATCCTCAAGGCTGCGATCGGAGAGCAGGATGATGTGCGGATAGTTTTCGCTGAGCAGCGCATCCAGCGCGGCTCTCTGCGTGATATCCTCTTCCACGTGCTTGACGCTCGCGTGCTCCAGCGCGCGCTCGATGCGGCGGATTGCTGGCTTTGCTTCCGAGAGATCGCTGACCACGGTAATCCTGGAATCGCTCGCAACATAGTGATCCAGCTCTTCGATTATTCGTTCTGCGTTTTCGTTCCATCCGAGGATCAATATACGCTCCGGCAGCGCAGGCGCGGCGGGGCTATTGGAAAACACGCTATCTTCGATTGCGGCAGAAGAACCATTCAGCAGGAGCGTGTCGTCATCCGCCGTTACGGCGATGATTTCGTCGCCTTCTGAAAGAATTGTATTCATCGGCGGATTGAGGCGGACGCCGTCCTTCGTCTTGAGCCCCATGACAGCGGAAGATGCAAAGAGTGAGAGCGTCTCGCCGTAGGTCTTACCGACGAGCTCGGGGAATGCGCGCAGATAGATTTCGTCGCCGCCAAAGTCGAGCAGCTCGGTATAGACCGCAGAAAGGCCGGATTGACGGCAGGTCTGCGCGATGATGCGGGAGATAATCGCATCCTCTAGGATGATCTCCGCTTGTCCGCGCGCGGCAATCTTTGCGACCTCAACGTTTTTCGGCTCGCGCAACACGGCGACGATGTTATAAGGCGTCGTGCGGGTCGTCGGGGAATTGATGACCGCTAGCAACGCCTTGATCGCGTTTGCGTCGTCACATTCGTTAATGATGATGGAGCGCGCGGTGTGCAGACTTAAAAGCCCAAGATCGTTGAGATCGATTGCGCTGCCGTTTCTCGTCACGATGCGCGTGGTCTTCGTGTTGGGGATACGGTTGCGGATTTCCTCATCCATCTCTACCTTGTCAGTCGGGCTCATGATGACGATGCAGGCATTTTTCTGATTGCTATTTGCTTCGATCAATTCGGACAAGATCGTGAAAATCTGGCTGGACCAACCTAGGATGACAGTATGGTCGCGCTCAACGACGATCGAATGTCCCTTTTGCAGCGATTCCAGCTTCGAAGAAATGCCCGTGGTCAAGAGACCGACGAGGATGCTGAAGATGAAGATACCGCCGAGCGTAATGACGAACATGGCTGCGACAAACAGGAAGCTGCCTGTGTCTCCGCCCATTGTGCCGGGATCGAGCGAACGGAGCACGCCCATCCAGAACAGGGAAAGGAATCCGGTTCCGTCGCCGGCTCCGGTGGCCCAGACGATTAAGGAGACGATTGTGATCATCAGCAGGGTAATGATGGCGAGGCTTGCGATCAATACGCCGGTGCCTTTGGACATCAGGTTGTCAAAACGGTATTTGAGTTTGTTTCTCATACACACCTCATCAATAATTTGTTCAATAAAAGCGACGGTTTCAGACTATATTCTTATGAAAAAAACCCGCTCTTTCTTGGAATTGTGCGGAAAGAACAGGTTCTCATAAACATACAGCGATATCGCATTCTTGTTAATACTTTATCGGAAATCAAGCCGATGTCAACATGAATTTTCATGCGAGATCAACTTAAATTCACAAAGCAAATAAGCGCTTCCCTATGATGCTTGAATTCGACCAAATATGCTTTATTCAACCTCTATACAGGCGTATTGGGTGCGATATGATGAGTCTGTACGATTGCAGACTGTCAAGAGAAATCCTATACATGCGCGGGAGGGTATTATATGAAGAAAGCATTTTCCGTCGTCTTCTGGGTGTTTTCCGTCATGTTTTGCCTGATGGGGTTGGCGCTGCTCTCAGCAAGCGCGCTGAGCTGCGTACTGCTGCTGGCATGCGCGGTGCTCATCAACCCGATCTTTATCGAAAAAGTTCAACTGAAGAAAAGCTTGACGGCTCTGTTGACCATCGGGCTATTCATCGCGTCCGTGGCGGTTTTTCCGGCGTCGGAAAAGCCAGCGGCCGCTAAACCGGAACAATCTATCTCCTCCATTCAAAAAGAGCCTCAACAAACAAACGAAGTACTGCGCAGTTATGATGCGTTGCAGGCAACTTCAAACGATCAAACAGGGCTATCTGAAGTTGAAAAGAGTGTACAGTCGCCGAATCCGACTGAGACTCCGTCAGCTACACCAACGTCGACGAAAACGCCAAAGCCCACCTCAACGCCGACTAAGACGCCAACCAAAACACCGAAGCCAACTGCAACGCCGACGCCGAAACCAACAAAAACGCCAAAACCAACCGCTACACCAAAACCTGTCACGCGCGCGGTCGGAATCACGATACTCGATTATTCGGATACGGTCGGACGCGGGGAATACGCATTTATCAAGATTCAAGGCTCGCCGAATACGGATTATGACTGCGAAGTAGAATATAAATCCGGCATGTCGAGTGCCGAAGGGCTCGGCGTGAAACAATCGGACGGCAACGGCAACGTGTCGTGGAAATGGAAAGTCGGCTCACGTACTTCGCTGGATTATACTCCGACCATCTACATTGATGGAGGTGGGGACTCGATCAGCGTGGATTTTGAAGTGGTGAAGTAAGAGTATCCCTTGGAAATCAATAGAGATTACAATTAAAGCACCGCGGCAAACGGTGCTTTTGTTCGTAGGGTTTGAGCGAAATTAAAGTTTTCGAACGAAGATATCGCTTTTCTTGAGCAAATCTTCGATGCTGTCGAGTCCGAGCTGATGTAAAAGCGCGACCACATAAGGATTATCGATCGGGGTTTCATACGGTGCCTCCGCGCCGTATCGCACGACGTTTTTGCGTCCTTCCTCGCGCGGAATCAGCGCTTTCGGCCCACCGACGCACCCACCGACGCAGCCCATGCCTTCAAAGAAGTTTGCGCCGCCATTGCCTTCTAAAATATCGTTGAGCATCTGCTTGCAGGCGGGCACGCCGTCCGCATGACGCGTCTTGACCGAGATTTGCTTGCTAGGATTAATCCGCGCCACCGTTGCGCGTACCGCCTCGCTGACGCCGCCGGTTCCCGCATAGATGCGGCCAGCTTTGGAAGAATGGTCTCTGTCGTCTTCCTCCATCTCGGCAAGCTGGATGCCCGCGTAGTCAAACACGTCCTGAATCTCCTGAAACGTCAGGACAAAATCGGTCGAATCACTGACGTCCGCCTCTCGCGCTTCCGCCTTTTTCGCGATGCAGGGCCCGATGAACACCGTGACGGCATTCGAATGAATCTTTTTGATCGAGCGCCCGCAGGCGACCATTGGCGACACTGCGGCGGGCACATGCGGAATCAACTGCGCGTAGACCTTTTTGATCATCGCAATCCACATCGGGCAGCAGCAGCTGGTGAGCTGATAGTCTTTCTCGGTTTGAATGTTGTGGTCGAACTCCAGTGCTTCCTTGAGCGTGAGGATATCCGCAAACAGCGCAACCTCCACCATACCGGCAAATCCGATCTTCTTAAACGCCGCGCGCAGCTTGCCGGGCGTTACCGATTCCGAATACTGGTTGATGAATGCGGGCGCAATCATGGCGTATACGGGCGCATCCGCATTCCGCAGTGCGTTGAGCGTCGGCAAAATATCCCGGCTCTCGGTCAGTTTCTTCGCATCGCACCCGCGCACACAGTCGCCGCAGCCGACGCAAACAGTGGGATCGATTTCAACGCTGCCGTTTTCTACGAACACAGCGTCGAAATAACAGCGCGCGCGGCAC
>JBDKRF010000207.1:0-4557 GCA_039683525.1 Clostridiaceae bacterium | reverse complement strand
TTCAGACGCGTCCGTGCCGGAGACGAACTGAAGCACAAAGTTCTTCTCTTCCTGTGCGCGGTTCTGAATCTGCGTGTCTAGCCCCGCGTTTTCCAGTGCTTCTTTTAGCGCGTCCGCCGCCGACTTTGTCGCGTTCTGCAACGCGGCCTGCTCTTCTTCAGTCAGCGTAGCCGCATCCGCACTCTGTTCTGCGCTCAGCGCGGTTTGATACGCCGCGAGCAGCGTGGAAAGCTGTGCTTTGTTCTCATTTGCGTCATCCAGCGCGGCAATCTGCGCGGTAATTGCATCCACGTTCAGCTCCACCTTGCCATAAGCGTACCCGCTGACAAACTGCCCGCGACCGTTTCCGCCGATCACACCCGCACTGCGCGCGGTCTCCAGGAGCGCCTCTTCCGCGCTCTGCACCGCGTCCGCAAGTGCCTGAAGCTCTGCTTCACTGAGCGTGGAGGTGTCCGCTGCGGCCTGCGCGGCAAGCGCCGCCTCGTAGCTAGAGAGAAGGCTCGTCAAAGTTGCTTTGTTTGCATTCGTATCATCGAGTGTAGCAATTGCAGCCTCGGTCTTGGCCGTGTCCAGCGCAGGGCGATTGTTCATCTTGCCTGTGCCGTCCTTTGCCTGCTCCGGCTCACCATACAGCGTGTCGGTCGAGATACCGGCGCTTTCCAGCGCGGCGTCGAGCGCGGTCTTTGCCGCAGTCATCGTCTCGGTCAGCGTCGCGAGGGTGTCCGTATCTTTCGCGGCAATGGCTTCCTGTTTCGCCGTCCATGCGTCGATGTATGCGCTGAGCAGTGTCGTGAGGCTCGTTTTTGCGTCTTCGTCCGTCAGTGCGGCGATGGCTGCCTCAATTTTTTCGACGTTCAAGCCTTCCGTCTGCGCATTGTGCTTTCCGTCTTGCTTATCGCTCTGTCCCGGAACACGGGTTTCGGTGCGATCCTGACCACCGTTTGGCTGGGTCTGGCTGCCGCTGCCCTGTCCTTCCGGTTTGCCGCCGCCTCTACCGCTGTCCGCTAGCGCCGTCGCGCCGAGGGCGAGCGTCATCAGAATTGCGATCACCGCAACGAGGGTTCTCTTCGCGCGCTTGCGCAGGCCGATCGTATGCTTACGAATTTGTGTTCTATTCATACTAAATGATCTCCTTATTCGCTGATTGCGCCGGATTTTTCTCCGTACATGATCTAGATACGAAATCGCGTCGCTCGAATTGGGGGTCACAGCGCATAAAAAAGCAAAGTTCCATCCTTTGTCACATTCTATTTCTAAAAAAAGGGCACGGGAGTTCTTTTCCCGCACCCTGTATAAGCCATGCTTCTTATTTGGTAATCGCTGTTCCGTTGACGTAGACCGTGTAGCCGTTGGTCACGATGTTGCTCACATCCCCCGTAAACGAGGTGATGTAGCTATCTCCCGTGAGTATCCACTGGCAGCCGCTTCCAAGCGTTACGTTGACCGTGCCCGCAGCACCGGCGGGGTTGATCGATCCGGTAAAGACCGAACCATCCGCAAGCTGGAAGTCGAGGCTCGAGATGCTATCCACGGTGATGATGCCGGAGAGCGTTTGTTTCGACGCTGTAAACGTGCAGGTTCCACCGTTTGCGCCCGCCGTGCCCCAGCCGCGGGAGCTGCTGTTGCCGGAGACGGTCAGGAGGTTGTCGTTTGCCAACGTGAGTGCAACATTGCTCAGCGAAATCGTGCAGGTCGTGTTGGTCACGTAGAACATATCCCCAGCGTTGGCTAGGATGCTGCCGCCCGTTGCCGTGAAGCTGGAGTGCCCAACCTCCGCGTCGCCCGACATGCTCTGATAGAGCATGATGTTGTGGACGTTTTCGTTTGCATCCGTGCTCGCCTGCATGTTGCCCGAAAGGGCGACATTGTTGAGCGTGACGGAGTTTTTGCCCTCGACCACGATCGCTTCGGAAGCATTCGCCGTCAGCGTCGCGCTGTCGGCAGAGATATCCGCCGTGCTGTAGATCGCGGGGCTGCCGGTTCCGTTTGTCACATAGGTGCCACCCGTTACATTGACGTCTCCGCCGCCGCGGTCGGAGCGGATTGCCGCGGCCGAGTTGCCCTGCGTCTCCACGTCGAGATTCGTCGCGTTCATCGTGGCTCCCCCGGTGGTTTGGATGCCGCCGGAGTTGTTCATCGTCGTGCGAATCTTGGAATCAGAGATGTTGACCGTCGTGCCAGAGCCATAGCTGAACACGCCGTTGCCGTTGACCGCGTTGGTAGTAACCGTTGCACCCGTGATGGTCACTGTCGCGCCGTTGAGCGCAAGCAGACCCGCGTTCATGCCGTAGAAGTCGCCGTTTTCGGTGTTGGAGGAGGCGCCGCCCGTCTTGTTGACGGTTATCCCGCTGAGCGTGACCGTGGCGTTATCAATGCGGAGCGCGTTTTCATCGTCTCCGCTGGACGAATACGTCTGCGCGCTGATTGACGTATCCGCGTCGATCGTGGTAGCGGCGGTTCCGTTGGTGACCGTATCGCTACCGCCAAAGTTCGCGCCCGGCTGACCGCCTTGGGCAGAGGCATCCTGACCTGCGCCTGTCGACTGAATTACGATCGACTCGGCGACGTTCTGATTTGAGAGCGTGACCGCGAGGATATCGCCCACCGCGATGTCATCTAGCGTAGCTGCGGCGGTTTCCGGCCCGTTTTGCTTGGTTACGAGCGTTGTGTCTCCGACCTGAAAGGTGATCACCGCGTCTCCCGCGGTAAAGCCCATGCCCATGCCCTGTCCACTCTGCTGCGCGGTGTCGCCTGAGAGCTGCTGCGGCGGGGTTCCTTGCTGCGTGTTATCACCGGAAGGCTGCGCCGGAGGAGTTCCCTGCGGCGCGGAACCGGTGCCTTGCGACTGGTCTGAAGAAGAGCTTTGCTGCCCCGCTCCGCCGGTTTGTTCGGCAGGTTGCGTCATCGTACCGACCACTGCTGTCACCGTGCCGGAGTCGATGCTTTGTACCTGTACATAGACGGCATCGCTGCTGACTATCTGCTGCACCGTATCCGATGCGCTTGCTTCTTGCGCGGTGCTCTCGCTGCTTGTGGTTGACACGCAACCCGATGTTGCCAATATCACCACAGTAAGTATACTCACGATGATCCAAATTCGATGTTTTCGCATGTTTCACTCTGCTCCTTGGATATAGTTTGATCTTGTATACCGTGAGTGTAACGTTCGTTTACGGTGACAATATGGCAAGGGTATGGTGGATTTTGTATCATTCCAAACAAAAACTCCGGCGCGGTGCCGGAGTCTATAACCAGTGCTTCTATTTACTTCTGCATGTTTTCCAACAGATACTGTTCCGCCTTCGGGTTCCAGAGCCCGTTACTGGCTTTGACGAGGCGGTCAAGCTCCACAAACATTACGTCCGTCTTGCCCTTCTCCGCAAAGTCGGAGATCGCGGTCAGCGGCAGGTCGATCTGCGTGTAGATCAACTTCTTGCCGCCGGGAATCTTCGGCAGGTTCGCCGTCGTCTCCGGCACACAGTCGAGGCCGCCGATGTGCGTAATCATCGCCGCGGGGTTGAGTTTGCCCGCGTTCATCATGAGGATCGCTTCGCGCATGTCATCCGTGTTGCCGTGGCTGGTTGCGGCAAGGTGCGTGCGGTTATAGTGCACGTTATAGAAGTTCATCGTCGCGGAAAACGCAGTGTCTCCGGGGCCTGCGAAGAAATTCAGGCAGCCGTCCACCGCGAGGATTGCGTCGCTTTGCTCGACGACCGGCTTGACTGGCGCAAAGCAGATCACGTCGTCGTAGCCGTCACCGCCAGAGATCGCTTTGAGCGTTTCGACCGGGTTTTCGAGCTTGCCCGTGTTGACATAGTGCAGCTCGATGCCGCAGGCCTTTGCGTGCTCGACGGAGTAGATGCTCTCGGCTCTGGCCAGTCTCGCGTCGTCGATATCGGTGACCACGAGCAGGCTCGGCTTACGGTCGCAGTGCAGCGCGTAGTCGATCGCGCCAAGACCCATAGGTCCGACGCCCGCGAGCAGCGCCATCTTGCCGCCTTCTACGATACCCATATCGTGCACATATTCGCCGTCTCGAGTGTGGTACATCGCGTGGAACGTGCCGATGATGCAGCTCATGGGTTCCGCGAGCGACCCGTAAAAGAAGACGTCGCTGTTGTAGGGAAGCAGACAGTCCATTTGCAGCGTGTCCCACGGGATGTTGACATAGGTCGCGTCGCCGCCGCACTCCTTGTAGGAGTAGCCGGGCGCATTGAGTGAGCCTTTGTAGGAGTGCGCGGGCTGAATGACAAATCCGTCGCCCTTCTGGAATTTGTGCGCCCAGGACTTGCCGACTTCGTCGATGATCCCGCAGAACTCGTGACCGATGATTGTCGGGTTGGTCGCAACGTCGTCCGGAACGCGCTTATGCGCTGCCCCCTGTTGGAGCGCCTTGTAGCTGCTCATGCAAAGGCTGTCCGAGATCACTTTGCAGCGCACGCCGTCGTCACCGACGGGGCTAAGCTCAAACTCTTCCAGCCGTAAATCGTGCGCGCCATACAGGCGAACCGCTCTCGTTTTCATGTAATTACTCCTTTATTTGCCGTTCTCGTGCCG
>JBDKRF010000206.1:0-10231 GCA_039683525.1 Clostridiaceae bacterium | reverse complement strand
CGTGTTTTTCCGACTTGTCGGAGATGCTTCAGCAAGCGGATTGCGAGCTGGTGGTCATCGCCAGCCCCGACTACACACATGAGCAAATCGCGTGCGACTGCCTCCGCGCGGGCAAGCATATCCGCCTCGAAAAACCGCTCGCCATCACGCCAGAAGGGTGCGCGAACATTCAGCGTGCGCACACGGAGGGCGGCAAACTCCTGCAGATCGGACTGGAGCTACGCTATGCTTCGCCCACGCGCCGGATGCAGGCGTGGCTGCCGCGTCTGGGCGAACTCAAGATGCTCACCTGTGAGGAGTTTCGCCCTCCGTTCTTACCAAAACGCGGCTTGGTAAACGACTGGATCACAAAGAAGGCGTATACCGGCGGCACACTGCTGGAAAAGAACTGCCATCACTTTGACCTCTTCAACTGGTTTGCCGCTTCTCGTCCTGTCCAGGTCTACGCTAGTGGGGATGGTCTGGTGGAATATCGCGACACGGACATTCTCGACAACGCGTTTGTCACCGTGGAGTATGAAAACGGTATTCATGCAATGCTTTCGCTTTGTCTCTTTGCACCAAAGAAGATCGCGGGTTCGTCGCTCAACGAGCTGGAGATGGGACTCATCGGCAACCGCGGACGCCTGGAGCTGCGCGGGGACGATGTGCTGGTGTGGGATCGGGCAACGGGAGAGGAGGAGAGGTGGCACTATGCGCGCGAGAATACGGAAGCGCACAGCGACGACATCATACCCTCGATGATCGAACTTGCGGACTGCATTCGAAACGGCGGTGAACCGCTCACCGGCATTCAGGCGGGCATCAACAGCGCGCTGGTGTCGTTTGCGGCGGAGCGATCGGCGGAGCAAAAGCGCATCGTGACCATTGACGAATTGGAATCCGAAAGCGGGCTTCGATTTATCGTATAGTGAATTCCATTCAGCAACACAAACACAGGGCTTCCGAATTGCTTCGGAAGCCCTGCTTGCGTAGCTAGATAATTAAGAGGATCAGCGGATTTCGCGGAGTGTCTCCATCACGCGCGCAATTTCGCTGCCTGCGCGATAAAACACCGGCGGCTCGCCAATGGGTGCGACAACCTTAACCTCGCCGCCTGTGTACGCCTTGCCCGACCAGAGGTGAATCCACGCATCCTGCGGCAGATAGAGCGTGCGCGTCTTAGCACCTTCCTCCACCACGGGGGCGACGAGGATGTCGCGTCCCAAGAGATACTCATACAGCTCGGTATGTGTCCGCGCGTCGTCGGGATAGTGCAAAAACAGCGTGCGCATGGCGGGAAGGCCCTGTTCGCAGTTCTCCGCGCTGATGGACATCAGGTAGGGCGAAAGCGCGCGATGGATGCGCGAGAAACGCGAGAAGAAGGAGATGGTCTCGTCGTCCGCGTCGAATTGCGTGTTCTCGTTGGGGCGGTTGCCCTCGTGCGTGCGCATCACGGGCGTGAACGCCGCGAATTCACAGCCGCGCAGCAGCAGCTCCTTCGTGCGATACTTGCCAAACAGCGCGGTATAACCGCCGATGTCGAAGGTGAGCATGCCAAAACCGGTCATGCCCAGCGAGAGCGCTGCATTGATCACGCTCGGCAGTCCGTCGTCCGCCGAAAAATCGACGAACTGGTCGCCGGAGAACATCAATGGGGAATAGCGCTGCGTGCCAGTAGCGCCGGAGCGGGTGTAGAAGCCGATCTTGCCAAGCATGTTGCTCTCTACAAGCGCTTCATAGTTGAGCCGTGCCCAGAGCGTAGGCCATTCGTTGTGCGCCGAGATCGCGCTTTGCCCGGAGAAGAGCAAGCAGTCCGTGGGCAGATATTCACCAAAGTCGACCATCCAGCCGCGCAGCCCCAGCGCGATCATGTTTTCCTTGATCACGACTTTGTACCAAGCGCAGGCTGCGGGGTTTGTCAGATCAACAAATCCGCTGTCAAATTCGCCAAAGTCGATCAGATAATCCGTCCCGTCCTGCCGCTTGACAAAATAGCCGTGCGATTGGGCCTCGCCAAAGAGCAAACCGCCCTCAACGAGATAGGGGTTGATATAGCCCATCCAGGCAATTCCGCGAACGTCGTTTGCTGCGATATCCTCCCTGAGCGTGGGGTACATTTCCTTATTCCAGCGCCAGTCCCATTGCAGGCGCTTACCGAAGCTCGTGATACGCTTTCCGACCCAGTCCTGCGTCCAGACGGCGGAGACCGCTGTGTCTGCCGCAAGCATGCGATTGAGTTTTTCGCGGCAGGCGTCGGAACCGTCCTGCATGCCGAGCAGGATACCGGAGAACATGTAGTCCGGCAGCGGCGGCTGGCGGCCGACCAGTGCGGTGAGGTCGCCAAGCAGCGCGGGGTAGCTCTCTTTTGCCGAAAGCGTCAGCGAAAATGCGGTTTGCCAGAGATGAAGGCCGTGATGATCCGCATGGGAGAAATCCACCTCCGCGTAGTCGTAGCCGTGCAGATGCAGAAAATACAATCGAGAGGAGACAAACGTCGCCTCCGGATAGTAGGTCGTCCAATAGTCCCCGCCGCCGCCGTCGAGCTGGTCAGCAAGAAACGTCGTGAGCGTACTTTTGTTGCGTCCGACTCCCTGCTCCATGGTGAAGATGGGGTAGTTCCTGCCGCGTAGATCAAGCGCGGAGAACTGCTCGCCAAGACCGTAAACATGCTCCTCCGCCTCGGCAAACACCTTTAGCCACAGGCGGTTGTAGCACGGGTTGTCGCAAGATCCCGTGATCTGCAGGCGGCCCTCCTGTTCGCGCAGCAGGAGCGTATACGCCGCGGCGTGATAGTCCTTATACAGCCGTATGACAACGCCGCTTTCATCCTGCACGGCTTTGAACGCCGAGAACGGGATGCGCTGCGCGATCTCATCGGCAATGTGAAAATTGCCGTGGTGCATGTCGATGGTCTCGCGGCCAACGCCGAGATAAAGCATCGGCTCCATGAGCGTATGAGTAAAGAGCGTCCTGTCGTCATAGACGAGCGAAAACCCGGTTTCACTGCGCGTGAGCTTGAGCATGCGTTGCGCCCTCCGTCAATAGATGCCGGCGATTTTGCCGACCAGATAGATGCTCGCGGTCATGATGGGTGCCGCGAGCAGCGTCATCACCGTGCCGCTCTTTGCCATATCCGCAATCGAGAAGTACCCCGTCGAATACGGAATCACACTGGTGGGCGTGCTGGTGACGAGGATGAACGCGATGTTGAGCGTCATCGCCGCTGGCATGACGATTCCGAGCGGCGAGAGCCCAAGCTGCCCCGCCACGGCGATCATGATCGGGATTACGACCGTCGCGGTGACGGTGTTGCTCGAAAGTCCAAGCTTAAGGATGGAGACGATCAAAATTACGCTGATGATCTGCACCAGCACCGGCAGCGTGCCGATATTGCCCAGCAGCAGCATGGCGAGCCACTGAGCAGCTCCGCTTTCGTAGACTAGCATGCCAAGAGAAATGCCGCTTGCGATCAGTAGGATGCCGCTCCAGGAGATGTCGTTTTCGACATCTTTCCAGCGGATGTCCGTCACGCCCGGAAAGAAAAACAGGCAAGCGCCAAGGATCGCGGGCAGCGAAGTTGGAATCTTGAACCCCAGAAAGTCGCCAAGCGGTTTGCTCACAAGCCACAGCGCGACCGTGAGCAGAAAGATGACCATGGTGGAGCGCTCGTTGTGCGTCATCTTTGGCAGAGACGCATAGTCGCGCCGGAGGTCTTCGCTGCTGCGCCGGATGCTTTTGATCTCCGGCTTGAAAAACGCCATCAAAATCCACCACGCGGGCAGAATGAGCAGTAGCATGCATGGCACGCCGTAGAGCATCCAGCCTGCAAACGTGATCTCGGTGCCCAGCATATCGCGCACAAACCCGATGGCGAGCGAATTCGCGCCGCCGCCTGCAGGCGAGCCCGCGCCGCCGATGAGCGCACCCCAGGCCACCGCGATGAACAGCGCCTTGCCAAAGCGGCTCTTTCCGGGCTCCAGATGTTCCTCCTCCGCGATGGACCGCGCGAGCGGCATTAGCATCGCGGCCGCAGCAAGCGTGGTGATCCACATACCGATGAGCGCACCCGCGATGAGAAAACCAAGTATGATATGGCTCGTCTTGTTGCCAGTAAGCCGTAGTATCATCATCGAAACGCGTCGTCCGAGCCCGCTTTTCGTGATGGCGGCTGAGAGCGCGAGCACGCCTATGAAAAACAGCACCGTGTCGTTGCCAAAGCCGAGCTTGACCACGTTGACGAAGGTGTCCGCCCGGAGAGCTGCGAGCAGAATCATGCCAGCAAACCCCGCGATGTGAAAGGGAATCGGTTCCGTGATCCACAGCAGCAGGCAAAAGAGCAGCACACCGAGCACTACGCGCCCTTGCGAGGTAAGCTCAGCGCCTTCGAGCTTGAGTACGTGATCCGGCAGGGGGACGAGCACTACAGCCGCAAGCAGGAGCGCGGCGAGTACGAGCCAGATGACTTTCACGACGACCGGAGAAACCGGTTTGGTTGTGTGCATGTCTTACTTCCTTTCGCCGAGTGCACGAATCAGCAGCGCGCCGACCTCGCGCGGACGGATGGCGACGCGTGCGCCGACCGATTCGAGCAGGCTCGTCTTGTCCGCCACAGAGCCCTTGCCGCCGGTGATAATTGCGCCCGCGTGACCCATGCGCGTTCCCGCGGGGGCGGTACGTCCGGAGAGGAAGGCGACGAGCGGCTTGGTGAAAGCGCCGCGTGCGATTACCTCTGCGACCTCTTCTTCCATTGTACCACCCAGCTCACCGATGATCACGACCGCGTCGGTTTCGCTATCCGCCTCAAACGCGGGTAAAAACTCCGCAAACCGCGCGCCGGGCACGGGATCGCCACCGACGCCGATGAGCGAGGAGACACCGAATCCTGCGGCGACGACCATCGCCGTGACTTCGTTGGTCAGCGAGCCGCTGCGCGTCATGATGCCGATGCGCCCGGGTTGATAGACGCGCGAAATCCAATACGGAATACTGCCCATCATAGCCTTGCCGGGCGCGATGATGCCGCTGGTGTTGCCGCCGATGACGACGGCTTGGTTGGCGAGCGCCGCCGCGCGGATCTTCGCCTGTTCATGCAGGGGGATGCCGTCCGCGAGGGTGACAATCAGGCAGATGCCGGCGTCAAGCGACTCCAGCACCGCGTCCAGCACAAATTTCGGTGGAACGAACACCATCGCCGCGTCGATCGTGTGCTTCGCAACAGCGTTTCGCACGCTGTGGTACACGGGAACGCCGCAACAAAGCTGCCCTTCTTTTCCGGGGGTGACGCCCGCGACCACGCAAGTTCCCATATCCACCATGTGTTGCGTCCAGACAGCGCCCTCTTGACCGGTGATGCCCTGCTCGAGCACACGCGTGGTTTGATCGATCAAAATGCTCATGCGTCTTTCCTCCCACCAGCGATGGCGACGGCTTGTTTGACCGCCTCTTCCGTGTCCGAGAGGCGGCGAAGTCCGATCGGCGCGAAGATTTCGTCCACGCGCTCCTCACCCGTGCCGCGCAGGCATGCGACGATAGGACAGCGGGGCTTGAGCTCCAGTACGGCCTTTGTGATGCCTTCAGCCATCACGTCCGCGCGCGCAATGGTGCCGAAGGTCACAATGAGGATCACCTTTGGGTTGTTCGCGAGGCAGAGACGCATGGCTGTGCCCGCCTTCATGTAGTTTGGCCCACCGAATTCCAGATAATTGGCGATGGTACCGCCCTCGTAGTTGACAAGATCGTAGACGGTATTGGCAAGCCCCGCGCCCGCGCACATCAGGCTAATATCTCCGTCAAACTCGATATACGGGATGCCCTCCTTGGCGGCTTCAAACTCCATATCGCTGGCGTAATACGAGCGCCCCTTTTCGTAGGACGTGTGGCGAAACATGGAGTTGTCGTCGATGCTCAGCTTGCCGTCGCCCGCGATGGCGAGGCCGTCTTTGGTGAGAAATAGCGGATTGATCTCGATGAGCTCCGCGTCCATGCTGCGAAAGGATTTGTAGAGTGCGCCGCAGATCCTACCCGTTTGCTTGAGCACGTCATCCCGAAGCCCGAGGCGATAGACAAAGTCGCTGATCTGAAACGCCTGCAATCCGCTGTCGAGATCGATGTGTTCGCGCACGATCCGCTCTGGCGTGTGCGCGGCGACGTGCTCAATCTCCACGCCACCCTCGGCGCAACCCATGAGCATCGCGCGACCGCTTACCGCATCCATCGTGATCGCGAGATACAACTCCCGCTCGATAGCAACCGCTTCTTCCACCAGTATGGCATGCAGGGACGACACTTCGTGAAAATACCACTCGGCAAGCGCCTGCGCCTCCGCCCGTGAGTGAACGAGTTTGACCAGCCCCGCCTTGCCGCGTCCGCCCGCGAGCACCTGACACTTTAGCACACAGGGCAGACCAAGCGTATCTACCGCGGCGGAGAGTTCATTTGCGCTTGTGATCAAAACCGACTTTGGCACGGGGATGCCCGCGCCCGCGAACACCTCTTTTGCCTGATATTCAAATAGTTTCATACATTATACCCTACCTTGCGCTCATCGCAGACTCACGAGATATGCGCCGAACACTTCCTCGTCTGTCGGGCGATGCGGGGCGATCGGCTCCGAAACCCAGGTGATGTTGATGAAGTGCTTGTACGTGATGTTTTCGGTGGTGATGTTGTTGCCCCACGTGCCGCAGCCGAGGGTAACGGTAGACGGCATGCCGTTGAAGAACGCGCCGCCGTTTGCCGCGGCCTGCGGTTGGCGGACGATTACGCGGCTGGTCTGCATATGTTCGCCGAGATAATCGATATATTCGCGGTTGAAGGTATGGATGCCGCAGCTATGCCCGCGGCCGGAGTTGTCGGTCAGGCGCATGAGAATCTCAACGCCCTCGGCAAACACACCGTATCGCCAGAGGGTCAGCACGGGGGAGAGCTTTTCCTCCGCAAAAAGGTCGTCCTCCAGCGGCATTTCACCCTCCACCAGCAGCATCACGGTGCTGTCCGGCACTACGATACCCGCGAGTTCCGCGATTTTCCTTGCGCTTCTGGCTACGATTTCGCCGTTGATAACGAGTGCCCCTTTTTTGTTGAGCCGCCACATCGTGTCCTTGAGTTGCTGCCGTTCTGCGCCGGAGACGAGATAGCCGCCCTCTGCGATCAGAGATGCAAGCATCTTGTCGTAGATGCCGTTCTGGATCACGATGGAGTTTTCAGAAGAGCAGCTCGTCGCGTTGTCAAACGTCTTGCTGGTCTTGATCTTTCTTGCGGCGTCGGAGATGTCCGCATCCTCGGCGATGATCTGGCAGGAGTTGCCGGGGCCAACGCCAAAGGCGGGTTTTCCGCTGGAGTAGGCGGCCTTGACCATCGGCCCTCCGCCGGTGGCCACGATGAGATCCACCTGATGCATGAGTTCGCCCGTGAGCTCGATGCTCGGCTCCTCGATGGACTGGATCAAATCCTCCGGTGCGCCGACCTTCTTCAACCCCGCGCGCATGAAGGCAACCGCCAGCCCCGTGCTGCGCTTGGCGCTCGGGTGCGGGGCAAAGATCACGGCGTTTCTGCCTTTTATAATGGAAGTGGCGTTGCTCGAAGGCGTTGCCGTCGGGTTCGTGATCGGGGTCAGCGCGCCGATGACGCCGACGGGCTTTGCGTATTTTTTGATGCCGCGTGCTGCGTCCTCCTCGATGAGACCGACGGATTTGTAGCGCCGCACGTCGTCTATGACGCCGAGCACCTTATTCTTGTGTTTGGTGATTTTATCGGCCACCGAACCCATGCCGGTTTCCGAAACGGCGAGTTCGGCAAGCGTTGCGATGTTTTCGTCATTGTAGACTTCCCACGCGACGGCGGTGCATACGCGGTCGATCTGTTCTTGTGTGTAGTCGGCAACCTGTGCCTGGGCGATGCGCGCTCTTGAGACGAGCTGAGCGATGATTTCCTGACTTTCCATGTTTCGACCCTCCAGAACATACGGATATGATGATTGTGCAGGCCTGTCCCCTGCGGCGTCCCTAGTATAACATTGATTAATAGACTAAATCAATTGATTTTTTCACGATTCTCTGATAAACTTGTTGCATGCGTAAGCAATCGAACCACCATGATACGGAGGGCATTTTGATGAACCACCGCGGGGATAACATGAGCACCGTCAAGCGCTACAACCGCAGCGTCATTCTGCGACTGCTCCACGAAAACGGGGGCTTGAGCCGGAAGCGGATTGCGGAAGAGATGTCGCTCACGCCTGCCGCGATCACAATGATCGTCTCCGAGATGATCGGAGAGGGACTGCTTTCCGAGGGGGCGACGGTGGAGTCTAGCGGCACCGCCGGGCGCAAAGAGATCATGGTCAACATCAACTTCAACCGCTTTGTTGCCCTCGGCGTCTCCATCAACCTTCAGGAGGTTCTGCTTTCCGCAACCCATCTGGACGGCACGCTGCTGTTTTCCGAATCGGTTCCCTGCCGCGTGGAGCTTCCGCTACAGGAGGCGCTGGAGATCGTCGGCTCACGGCTGCCAGCGCTGATCAGCGCAAGCAAGATTCCGCGCGAGAGCATCGTCGGCCTCGGCGTCGGCGTGCGCGGCACGGTGGACGAAAACAGGAGCAAGAGCGTCAACTCCTTTGGCGCGCTGTCGGGAACCAACCTCCCGCTCGCCTCGGCAATTGCCGAGCGGACGGGATTTCACACCACGATGGACAACAACGTGCGCAGCATGTTCCGCGCGCATATGTTCTTTTCTAGCGAGCAGACATCAAGCCTGTTTTTCATTCGCTGCGAAAAAGGCATCGGCGGAGCGATTTCGGCTGACCACCGCATCCTCACGGGGAGTAGCGGCATGTGCTCGGAGTTTGGCCATATGCCGATTGTGGAAAAAGGCGGTAAGCGCTGCCATTGCGGAAAAAGCGGATGCCTTGAAACAGTCGCGTCGCCGATGGCGATCTGCGAGGATGTCAGCAGCATCTATTCTGCGGAAGGGACGCCGCGCCTCTATGCGCTCACGGGCGGGCACCAGAACCGCGTCACGCTACCGCTGATCATGGATGCGGCGTCGATGGGCGACCTTGCCGTGGATTCCATCGTACAAAACGCGACAAGCAAGCTTTCCGCCTCGATCAAGGCTGTGGTGTATACGCTCGATCCGGCGCGTGTGGTGCTCTACGGGAGCATCTTTGAGCTGCCGTATTATTATGAGAGCCTGCAGGCGCATCTGCGCGTGGGCTATGACCGCGGAGACGGCAGCGACTATGCCCAAAAGAGCCGATTCAACCTCCAGCTGGAGGAGAAAGCCTCCTGTGTCACCGCAGTCGACATGTTTTATAAAAACGGCGGCTATGTGCAGTACGACAAATAAAAATAAGTCAAATAACACCTCTATACAAAAAAACGGCGCACAAGCGTCGTTTTTTATAGCCGACTGTTTTTTTATTCGGCGCTCGCTGTTGAAGAAATCACGGCGAGGATCAATTCCATCTGCGGTGCGCTTTTTTCGGCAAAACCCGCGCGCAGAAAGCAATCTCCCGTGATGCCGCGCAGCAAAAATCCATCCCCGCGCACGATGAAAAAAGGACGCTTCAGCGTAAGGATGCAACTCATGCGTCCAAGCACGCCGAGCGCTTCAATGAGCTGCGCGTCGATCGGGGCGTCAATTCGGATGTCGTAACCATACCAGCCGCTCTCGGTGCACGGTTCTAAGCTGCGTTCTGCTGACAGCACCTGCATCATGATGCCCCTTTCATGCCGATTGCGATTTCGGATACGGCGTGGAGAAACTGCTCCAGCTCCGCATCGGTTGAATAATAGGAAAGGCTCGCGCGCACGGTGCCGCCGGGTGCTCCGATGGCGTCCGCCAGCAGCGGCGCGCAGTGATAGCCGGTTCGTATGACGATATCATACCCGTGGCGTAGGATGTATCCGACGTCCGCAGGGGACAGGCCGTCGATGTTGAACGCAATCGCCGCGCCGCCGGAAGGCTTGCCGTATACGCGCACACCCGCCATGTTGTCGAGAGCCCTGTGTAGGCGGGCGACTTTCTCTCGCATCGCGCGGGCGATGGCATCCAAACCTGTCTCCGATACAAAGACTGCGCCCGCCGCAAGCCCCGCAAGACCGCTGAGGTTTTGTGTGCCGACCTCGAACACCTCCGGTTCATCGGGCAAGATCGCCTTACCGCCCGTGCCCGTTCCGCCCCATTTTGCGGCGGGGAGTGGCACGCCCGCACGCAGATAGAATCCGCCCGTTCCCGCTGGGCCAAAGAG
>JBDKRF010000205.1:0-5258 GCA_039683525.1 Clostridiaceae bacterium | reverse complement strand
TCCGCTTGATTCGTCGCTTGATACATGCTGCCAGCGGTGTGCTCAGTTGCATATCCCGATTGCAGACCGGTAACAGTGGCGGTGTCCAGAACCTCTAGAGTACCGCCAATCACCAACCGATCCCCGCCGTCCGTGAGGTAGTTCTTACAGTTGCGGGTCACATCACCCGCCGGAGTCTCAATGATTTCCATAGAGTTCCTCCATTACGCCTTCTGCTGCAGGACCTTGATCGCTTCGGGCAGAATCAGCTTGCCGTCGAGACGCTGAGATGCGAGGAAACCAATCTGACCCGTCGTCGCGTACAGTTCGTTCAAGCGTTTGAACGTGCGGCCCTGACGATCGGCAATCCAGTAATAGGAGAAGTCGCCGAACGCGATGGACTTGTTGCCCGCGCTGACGCCCGGCATGAACTCGCTGGTTACGATCCTATGGCCGAGGATCGTGTCCGGCGCGTTTTCCGTGATGCCCGGACGCCAGAGATACTGACCATCGCCGTCCTTGAGTTTCCTGAGCAGTTTCACTGTCGTGTCGTTGAGCACGAACACCGCGCCTTTGCGGTACGGCGCACGGAGCGAGTATACGAGGTCGATCAGCTCATCGCCCGTGATTGCCGTCGCGCCTGCCGTGGTAACGCCGAGCTCCGCGCCGCCGGTGGTGTGGAGAATGCCGATGGGCTTGCTCACGCCGTTGCCGGTGAGGAACGCATCCTCTTCCTTATCGCCGATGCGCTTGCCGAACTGATCCGACACATACCCTTCGATGTCGAAGACGCTATCCGATAGCAATTCCTCGGATACCTTGATCATGGTCGCGAGTTTGTAAGCGCCGAGAACGACCTGCGAGAACGTATCGTCCGAGAGCGGGTAGGTGCCCTCTTCGTCGACCCAGTCGGCTGTGCCCTTCGAAGCGACCACAGGAATCTTCCGATCGCCGTAGCTGGTCTGGATCACATGGCAGAGCGGACGCAGCACATTCGCAGCTGTTAGCTTTTGCACGAGTGTACGCTCGAACTCGTCGGGAACTAGGTAACCACCCTCGCTGTCAGTGCCTTCGACCAGAGAGTTTAGAATCTCCGGTCTCGGGTTCTTGGAACGAATCGCGTTCCAGAACGCCTTTTTGTATGCGTCGGACGCACGACCTGTTCTCTGTTCTGCGGCGGGTTGCGCCGGTTTACTGGTCAGTGGATCCGCGGTGGGTTTATTGAGTTCGGCGTCCAATGTCGCCTGCCGCTCCAGGCGATCGATCTCTTTGCCGAGGTTGACGACATCGGCTTCCATCTTTTCGTATGTCGCTACGTCCTCGGCGGCGAGAAGGCCGTCCGTGCCGCGCTTGGTGTCGAGAAACGCTTTTGCCGCATCCCACGCCTTCGCTCGCTTTTCGCGGAGTTCCTGAATCTGTTTCATGTTTTTCTCTCCTCTATTTCTTCAAAAGATTGAGCCGCTGCAATAGCGGCTCTGCGGGAAATTTCGGTTCTGTTTTCGGGAGCTTGCTCAAGAGCGAGTTCGTCACCGCCCGGCGGCTGAACTGGTAACTGTTGATCGGGATACCGTCCGCCACGCCCATTTCGCGCGTCAGAATACCATCTGCGAACCCAAGCTCGATCGCTTTTTGCGCATTCATCCACGTTTCTGCGTCCATGAGGTGCGCAAGCTTTGCGCGCGACATGCCCGTTTTCAGCTCATATGCCGTGATGATGCTCTCTTTGACCTCATCCAGCATGGCGATCGCCTTTTGCATTTCCTCCGTGTCGCCGATGGCTACCGTCAGCGGATTATGGATCATGAGTAAGCTCGTCGGTGCCATGAGCACCTCCGTGCCAGCCATGGCGATGACCGATGCCGCGCTTGCTGCAATGCCGTCGATCTTAACGGTGACGCGGCCTCTGTACTCCATGAGCATTGTGTAGATTTGGCTCGCGGCAACGCAGTCGCCGCCTGGGCTATTGACGTAGATCACGACGTCGCCCGTGCCGGCGTTCAGCTGTTCCCTGAAAAGTTTCGGAGTAACATCGTCGTCAATCCAGCTCTCTTCAGCAATTACGCCATCGATGGTTAAGATGCGGGTGCCATCTTCATTTCGCACCCAGTTCCAAAAGGCTCTTTTCAAGCGAAATCCTCCTTTGTAGTTGTAATTCTGTTTGCAAACAAACCTGCATCTGAAAGTTTTGTCATCGCGCCATTGATCAAATACAAATCCCCGCCGAGCTCGGGCGCGATGCGATCGAGGTTTTCCAGCTCGCGGATATCGTTTGTGCTCATCCATCCGTTTTGACGTGCGGTGGCATACCCGCTCATGCGTGAGGCATAGTCTCCGCGGAGAAGACCGTCGACATTGAACCGAATGAAGTACGTCGGTTTTTCGCTCTCGCTGAATAACGCCCGACACATACTCTGCTCCCAACGCACGACCCAGGGATCGAGGGTGTACTTCACATATTCCAGTGATTGCTGTTCAATGTTGCTAAACGACGATTTCTCCAAATCCGCCAGCATATGCGGCGGCACACGGAAGATGCGCGCGATCTCATTGATCTGGAACTTACGTGTCTCCAGAAACTGTGCCTGCTCCGGCGCGATACCGATGGCTGTATACTTCATGCCCTCTTCGAGAACTGCGATCTTATGCGCGTTTGCGCTGCCCTGATACGCTGCGTTCCAGCTTTCCTTGACCCTAATCGGGTCCTTGATCGTGCCGGGATGCTCTAATACGCCTGCAGGAGCCGCGCCGTTGGCAAAGAACTTCGCGCCGTACTCCTCCGTCGCGATTGCGAGACCAATGGCGTTCTTCGCCATAGCGATCGGGCTGTAACCGATCAGGCCGTCGAAGCCAAGCCCAGGGATATGGAGCACGTCCGTCTGCGAAAGGTAAACTCTGCTATCCGAACCGAGTGTATTGGGATCTTCCGACCCGCGCTGATACAAATAAAAAAGCCGGCCGTTCTGATCACGGTCGACTGTCATTTTGTTCGGCATGAGTGGGTAGAGTGCGACTACCTCGCCCCTGGCGTTTCGGATGATTTGCGCGTAGGCGTTGCCCCACAAGAGCAGATGGCTCATGAGCGTTTCCCGAAATGCGAAGCTCGTCATCTCGGGGTTTGGCTCGTCGTGCAGCAGCCGATAGAGCGGATGCTTAAACGCTTTCTCTTTCCCACCGCTGTCATTGTATTTGTAGACGTTCAGAGGAAGGCCTGCAACGGTTTCGGACAGGATTCTCACACAGGAGTAAACTGCCGTCATCTGCATGGCGGTCGTTTCGTTCACCGGCTTCCCGCTCGATGTGCCGCCGAAAAAGAAGCTATAGCGACTGCCGTTGAGAGAGTCTTTCGGTTTGTCGCGGGAGCGAAATAAGTATCTGAGCGGGTTCATAGGCTCTCCTTATTTGACTTTATATCGTTATCTTGATAAAATGTGCCTATCTAATAGCAGGAGGTAATCGCAATGGCTGTGATCCGTCCCAGTTCCGATCTGCGCAATCGGTATGGAGAAATCTCCGAGTTCTGCAATCAACACCAGGAGCCCGTGTTCATCACGAAGAACGGCACCGGTGACCTCGTGGTCATGTCCAATGCCGAGTACGAACGACTCAGTGGCAAGTGCGAACTTTACCGGATGCTGGATGCTGGTCTTGCCGATGCAGATACCGGAAAAAGCCGCAAAGCAGAAGACGTATTTTCTGACATAGAGAGGAAATATGGTCTTGGAAAAGTATGATGTTCGGATTGTTGACGCGGCCGAACAGGATCTGAATCAGATCTTCGGCTACATTGCCGATGTGCTTCACGAACCCGAAGCTGCAGCGCGATTGCTGCTTTCGTTTCGGGAAGCAATTGATTCTTTGAATACGCTTCCATTTAGGCAACGTCCTCTCAAGGAAGAACCTTACTCTGCTCTCGGTGTACGGCGATTGTTTGTCGGCAATTACATCATTTTTTACTCTGCTGTCGAAGACAATGCGACCGTACAGATACTCCGTGTTCTGTATAAGCGTCGAGAATGGCAGACTTTGTTGGAGTATGACCATTCGGAACCGTAACCGCGCCGTTTATGCATCGTGTATCATAACCTCAGCAAAGCTGCATCAGAGTGTTAGCGCTGAGGCAGCAATTGGGCAGGTAATCCTTTCAAACTGAAATAACACATCTCTTTTTGCATTCGTATTACATTTTCGTGTTTGAAACTGAAATTATTTCTATCCGATGACGAACAACCCGCGCCCATTGTAAACGCTGCCGTTATCTCCGCCGCCATTCCGCAACGCCCGATCCAGCGCCATGATCGTTGCCACAGCACCGTCGATCTTTTCGGTGCTTTTTTCTTTGTCCGGTTTGATGTTCCCTGCCGGATCCGTGCGAATGTAGATGTTGTCCATCATCCAGCGAAGCACCGGTTGGCCGCCGTGCGCGATCTTTTGCTCGAGCGTCAGCTTAATGAGCTCCTTCGTCGGCGGTGACATTTCCTTGAAGCCCTGACCGAACGGCACCACCGTGAAACCCATACCCTCAAGGTTCTGCACCATTTGAACCGCACCCCAACGATCAAACGCGATCTCGCGGATGTTATATTTTAAACCGAGCTGCTCGATGAACGTTTCGAGAAACCCGGAATGCACGACGTTCCCCTCGGTGGTCCGCAGGAAACCCTGCTTCTTCCAGAGATCATAGTTCACATGATCGCGCCGCACGCGCAGGTCGATGTTGTCCTCCGGGATCCAGAAGAACGGCAGGATAAAATATTTATCGTCATCTTCCAGCGGCGGAAACACAAGCACGAATGCTGTAATATCCGTGCTGGACGAGAGGTCTAGACCACCGTAGCAGACACGTCCCTCGAGCACTTTTGGATCGACGGCGAAGGCGCATTTATCCCACGCATCCATCGGCATCCAGCGGATTGCCTGTTTGACCCCCTGGTTCAAACGTAGCTGACGAAACGCGTTTTCTTCGGCAGGATTCTGCTGCGCGCTTTCACACGCCGCTTTTACCTTATCGATCCCCACCGTGATTCCGAGCGACGGATTCGCTTTCTTCCACACCTTCGGGTCGGTCCAGGAGTCGTTCTCCTCGGTGCCATAGATCACAGGATAGAAAGTCGGATCCGTTTTCCTGCCGTTGAGAATATCCTGTGCCTTGGAATGTACTTCCCAGCAGATGGAGTTTGTATTATCCCCCGCAGTGGTGATCAGGAAGTAAAGCGGCTGCATGCGCGCGTCGCCGCTGCCCTTAGTCATAACGTCAAAGAGGCGGCGGTTCGGTTGTGTGT